>SKZC01000349.1 GCA_007127575.1 Gemmatimonadota bacterium | reverse complement strand
GGGGGTGCTCGTAACGGAGTGGGGGCGGAACGTAGGCGGAGGATGCGACGGGGAGCAAGACCGGCGGGACCGGTCTCCGGGGAGGCGACTCAGGACGCGGGATCCGGCCTTCAAGCAAAACGCGGGCCGGGGGGACGAATCCCCCGACCCGCGGGTCCCGTGGCTTCCGGGCTCAGACCCCGGAAGGAATCAGTGGTTCGACCACTCCAGGCGGACCCTCTTTCCTTCCCAATTGATGGACTCCCAACGCTTCAGCTTCTCAGGATCCCGGTAGTGGAACGTGAGGGTGGGTTCCGACGGGCCGTCCTGGGGGAAGTACTCCACTCCGTGGACCGTGCCCTCGAAGGAGGTGCCTTCGGTCTCGTCCTCCAGTACGGCATCCATTCCGGTGTGGACCATCCCCTCCTCGATGACCCCGGAAAGGCCAAACAGATAACGATCCGGGAGGTTTACGGCTTGGTGGACCTGGAAGCGTGCGGCCATAGGGGCGACTCCTTTGTTAGAGTGGCGTCGACGTGCCGGAGGGAGGGGCGGAGCGCCCCGGGAGGGAAGTGGGGCCGCCCTCGACGCCCCAGCCCTCCGGCCGCACACCTCTATCGTGCATCCACGGGCCGTCCGGCGCAAGGGAGAATCCGTTCCCGGAAGCGGGAAGGCCGGGTGGGCGGGAACCACCCCGTGGAGAGGGAGGACGGCGGGGCGTGGGGGACGCTGGCCCGGGACGTCGCGAACGGATAGTGTGAGCCACCATGAGACATGTATTCGTGACCCGACGGATCCCCCGGGCGGGGATGGAAATCCTGGAGTCCGAGGGAGTCTCGGTGGAGGTGGGCCAGGAACGGGAGGACGCGGGAGTCCCCCGGGAGAAGCTCCTGAAGGAGACCCGACGCTCCCGGGTCCTCCTCTCCCTCCTCACCGAGGCGGTGGACCGGGAGGTACTGGGGGAGAACCCCCGGCTCCAGGGGGTGGCCAACATGGCGGTGGGCTTCGACAACGTGGACGTGGCGGCCGCCACCGAGCTGGGGATCCCGGTCTCCAATACCCCTGGAGTTCTCACCGACACCACGGCGGACTTCACCTGGGCCCTCCTCCTGGCGGTGGCCCGGAGGGTGACCGAAGGGGACCGCTACGCCCGGGACGGCCGCTTCCGGCTCTGGGGTCCGAACCTTCTGGTGGGTGGAGACGTGAGCCCGGGGGGAAGTGGGCGGCGCAAGGTTCTGGGGATCGTAGGCTTCGGACGGATCGGCTCCGCCGTGGCCCGGCGGGCCCGGGGCTTTGACATGGACGTCCGGGTCCATACGCGGGGAGGGCGGGAACGGCTGGGCGACGCCCAAGGGGTCCGGTGGGCCGAGTGGGAGGAGCTCCTGGAGGAGAGCGACTTCATCTCCCTCCACCTCCCCCTGACCCCGGAAACGCGTCACCTGGTAGGGGAGCCCGAGCTCCGGAGGATGAAAGAGACAGCCTGCCTGGTGAACACCGCCCGGGGCCCGGTGGTGGACGAGGCCGCCCTGGTCCGAGCTCTGCGGGAGGGTTGGATCGGAGGGGCGGGACTGGACGTCTACGAGGCGGAGCCCGAGCTGGCTCCGGGACTGGCGAAACTCGACAACGTGGTCCTGGCCCCCCACATCGCCAGCGCCAGCCGGGACACCCGGGACCGCATGGCCACCATGGCCGCCACCAATGCTCTTCACCATCTCAGGGGGGAGCCGGCTCCGAATCCGGTGAACCCGGAGGTCTACGAGACCGAGGCCTGGCACCACCGACGCTCCCTGGCGGAGGGGTGAACGGGCCGCCGGATCGAAGGCAGGAGGAGGAGCATCCGGAGGAGGCCCTCCGGCGGGAGGTGTGGGAGATCCTTCGCGCCGGGCTGAACGTGGTGGAGCCCACAACTCTGGTGGAGGCCGCCCTTCGGCGGGAACCCCTTCCGCCGGGGAAACCCTGGGCCCTTCTGGCGGTGGGGAAGGCGGCCCGGAGGATGGCCCGAGGCGCCCTCCGGGCCGCAGGCGACCACTCCTTCGGAGCCGGTCTCGTCCTGGCCCCGGAACCGGAGGAAGGTGTGGGAGCGGCGGACACGGAGGGCCCCTTCCCCGTCCACTTCGGAGAGCACCCCCTTCCGGGTCCCGGCAGTGTGGAGGGAGCCCGCCGGGCCCGGGGCCTGGCCCGGTCCCTGGAGCCGGGCCAGGGGCTTCTCCTTCTCCTTTCCGGTGGGGGATCTTCCCTCCTCACCCTCCCGGAAAACGGCCTCACCCCGGCGGACCTGGAAGGGACGGTCCAACTTCTTCTGCACGCCGGAGCCTCCATCCACGAGCTGAACGGAGTTCGGAAGCATCTGGAACGCCTCAAAGGAGGAGGCTTGGCCCTGGAGGCGGGCCCGCGGCCCCTACGCGCCCTGGTCATTTCCGACGTGGTGGGAGATCCTCCCGACGTCATCGCTTCCGGGCCCGTGTCCCCGGACCTCTCCACCTTCGGGGAGGCACTGGAGACCCTGGAACGCCGAGGGGTCCGAGGCGACGTGCCGGCGCCGGTGCTCCATCACCTGCAACGAGGGCGTCGGGGCCAGGTCCCCGAAACGCCCAAGCCTGGAGACCCCCGGCTGGCCCACGTGGAGCTCCAGGTGGTGGGAAATGTGGAACGGGCCCTGGAGTCCGCGGCCGAAGCCGCCCGGGCCCAGAGCCGTCGAGCCTGGATCCTGAGCTCATCGGTGGAGGGAGAGGCCCGGCGGGTGGGACGGGCGCTGGGTGCGCTGGGTCGCTCTCTGGAGTCCGGGTCCCTGGGGAGCGGACCCCTCTGCCTTCTAGCGGGAGGAGAGACCACGGTTCAGGTTCGGGGGAAGGGCCGGGGAGGGCGGAACCAGGAGGTGGCCCTGGGGGCCGCACTGGAGCTGGCTGGAGGCCGGGACCTCCTCGTAGCCTCCATGGGGACGGACGGGATCGACGGTCCCACGGACGCCGCGGGAGCGTTGGCCACGGGATCCACCCTGGAACGGGCCCGTCAGCGGGGATTGGACCCGTGGCGAGCCCTGGCGGAGAACGACAGCTACCCCTTCTTTCAGGCGCTGGGGGACCTCCTCGTCACGGGGCCCACAGGGACCAACGTGATGGACGTGCAGGTCGTTCTGGTGGGACGGCGAGAAGGTGGGGAAGGAGGAGCGGCTCACTCCCGGTACTCGGCCAGGACCTCCAGCACCTGATCGATGTCCCCTGCGGAGTGGTCCGCCGCCACCTGGAACCGGATGGACTCGTCTCCAGGGGGCACTACCGGATAGGTGAGGCCCGTGGCCAGGATCCGGTGCCGGTAGAGATGATCCACCATATCCCGGGTCCGCTCCGTATCCCGGACCATTAGGGGAACCACCGGATGCTCTCCAGGGAGGGTCTCGAAGCCGCCGGCGGCCAGCCCCTCCTTGAACCGACGGGTGAGGCTCCGGAGCCGAGCCAGCAGCTCCCGCCCCCGGGAGCCCTCCAGAAGGGCCAGTGCAGCCCCGGCCGCCGCCGCCTCTCCGGCAGTGATGGGATTGGAGTAGATGTAGAACGGCGCCGTCTCGCGGAGGAACCGGATCACCGGTGCGGACGATACCAGATATCCCCCGTTCACCCCTAGAGCCTTGCCCAGGGTGGCCACCAGCACGTCGGCGGGCTCCCTCCCCCCGCACACTTCTTCCGTCCCCCGCCCCGTGGCGCCGAAGGCGCCGACCCCGTGGGAGTCGTCCACCACCAGCACCGCGTTCTCGGGGTAATCCGGGTCGTGGCGGCGGACCACCTCCGCCACGGCGTCCAGCGGGGCATGATCCCCCCGCATGCTGAAGACCCCGTCGGTGACCACCACGGCCCGTCGGGCCTTCCCCTTCCACCTATCCAGGGCCCGGTCCAGGGCATCCAGATCCAGGTGAGGATAGATCTCCTTCCCGGCGGGCCGGGCCAGCCGGATGGCATTGATGATGCAATTGTGGTTCAGCTCGTCGCTGGCCACCACGGTCTCGCCGGTGAGGAGAGGCGTCAGGGTCCCCATCACCGCCGCGTACGCCGAGCTAAAGATCATCCCCTCCTCCCGACCGTGGAACCGAGCCAGGGCCTCTTCCAGCTCCACGTGGGGGGCGTAGGTCCCGCTGATGAAGCGCACGGCCCCGGGGCCCACCCCGAAGCGCCGGGACGCTTCCTCCTCGGCCTCCACCACGGCCTCCTCCAGGGGCATTCCCAGGTAGGCGTTGGAGTTCATCCGAATGAACGGACGTCCCCCCTCGCCGGACAGGAGGACCCGGGTCCCCCTCCCCCGATCCGGTGGGAGGACGTCCGTAATCACCCGCTCGGCCCCCTTGGCCCTCCCCTCCCGTTCCAGATCCTCCACCGCCTCGGTGAGGGATCCTTCCAGTCGCTCAAGAGGCATCGACCCTCCGTTCCTCGGGGTTGGTGCGCGCACGGATCCGCTGCAACATCTCCTCCACCACCGACTCGAGATCGTACCGGGGGCGCCACCCCCAATCCGCCCGGGCCGGGCCGTCGTCCAGCCGTCGGGGCCAGGTGTCGGCCAGGGCCTGACGCACCGGATCCACCTCATAGTCCACCTCGAACTCCGGGACGTGGGCCCGGATGGCCCGGGCCAGCTCCTCCGGTGTGGCCTGGAAGGAGGTGACGTTGTAGGCATTCCGATACCGGAGCCCATCACCGTCGGCGGCCATGAGCGCCACCGCTCCCTCCAGGGCGTCAGAGATGTAGAGGAAGTCCATCCGGGTGTCCGGTTCCAGGTAGCAGGTATAGCGCCCCTCCTCCACAGCCCCGTAGAAGATCTCCACGGCGAAATCGGTTGTGCCCCGGCCAGGCCGAGTGACGTGGGAGATGATCCCCGGGAAGCGGAGCCCCCGGACGTCGACTCCGAAGCGGAGGTGATAGTAATCGCACAGGAGCTCTCCGGAGAGCTTGGTGATGCCGTACATGGAGGTGGGGCGGAGGGCCCCCTCCTGAGGCGCAGGGTCTCGAGGGCTGGAGGGGCCGAAGACGGCGATGGAAGACGGAACGAAGACGGAGGCCCCTGCTCCCCGGGCCGCATCCAGCACGTAGACCAGGCCTTCCAGATTCACCTGAAAGGCCCGGCGGGGCGCCTCCTCGCCGGCAGCGGAGAGGATCGCCGCCAGGTGATAGACGACTCGGGCGTCGTGCCGCCGCACCGCGTCCTCCACCGCAGCCGGGTCCCGACAGTCCACCCTGAGGTGCGGACCGGCCCGGGCCAGGGCCTCCGGCAGGGGATTCAGGTCCGTGGCCACCACGTTCTCGGGCCCGTGCCGTTCCCGGAGGTAGGGCACCAGCTCCGACCCAACCTGCCCTGCGGCCCCGGTGACCAGGATCCTCTCAGCCGGGGGCACGTCAGGGAGCCAGTCCCGCCTCCGCCACCACCAGGAGGAGAGTCCTCTGGATGGCCAGGTGTTGATCTTCGTTGGCCCACCACTCGTCCAGAGAGTGCGTGCCACCCCCGGCGCCGCCCCTTCCTACCGTCACCGACGGAATCCCCAGGGAGATGGGCACGTTGGAGTCGGTGGAGCTACGGCCGAGGGATGGCTCCTCCCCGAAAAACGCCACCGACGCCATGGCCCGCTGGACGAAGGGGTCCGTCTGGGGGATCTCTCCGGAGGGCCGGTCTCCCACCATGTCCAGATCCAGGGTCACGGGCTCCCCGTCCCATTCCGCCGCGAGATACTCCTGCAGGGCCTCGTCCATGACCTCGTTGAAGAGGGCATCGATCTCCAGGAGCCGCTCGTGGTCGATGGAACGCATATCCACCTCCATCCACGCCTCGTAGGGGATGGAGTTCACCGACGTCCCGCCGCCGATCCGACCCACGTTGTAGCTCGTCCGGGGCCCGGTGGCCACGAACTCCGCTGCCGCCTCGTCGAATCGGAGGATGGCCCGACCCAGGGTGTGGGCGGGGTTACCCAACCCGAACGCTCCCCAGGAGTGTCCCCCGGGACCCTCGAAGGTGACCCGGTAGCGCCGGGACCCCAGCGCCTGGTTCACCACGTTGGACATTCCTCCGCCGTCCACGGAGATGAAAGCGTCGATCTCCGGCCCTCCGTCCCGGAAGAGGTGCTTGACGCCCCGAAGGTCGCCCAGTCCCTCCTCTCCTACGGTTCCCACGAACCAGATCTCGGCATCGGTATCCACTCCGGCCTCGTTCATGGCCCGAAGGACGGTGAGGACCACGGCCAAGCCCCGGGAGTCGTCACCCACCCCGGGGGCGAAGAGGGTGTCCCCCCGGACCTCCACCGTGACGTCCGTTCCCTCGGGAAACACGGTGTCCAGGTGACCGGACACCACGATCCTCCGATCTCCCGTCGCCCCGTGGCGCACCCCGATGACGTTCCCCTCCTCGTCGCGGTACACCTCGTCGATGCCCACCTCCTGGATCATCTGGGCGTACGCCTCGGCCCGCTCATCCTCCATGAAGGGAGGGGCCGGGATCTCGGTAATTTCTATGGTCCGCTGGACGGTCCACTCCTCCAGATCCTCGATGATGGAGAAAGCCTCCTGGATCCGGGGGTCTGCGGCCAGCTCCTCCATCTCCTGGATGTAGCTCTCCTCCACCTCGGGAACCTGCTCCTCCTCCGCAGGGGGGCTCACGCCGGCGGCGTTCTCCGGCGGGTCCACCTCCGGCGCGCCGGTCTCCGGGACGTCACCGCACGCCGCTACGGAAAACACTACGACCAGGCAGAGGAGAGAAGATACGGGCGGGATCCGGTGGGTCATGACATGGCCTCCGGGAGTGAGGTTGGTGAAAACAGGTCGGGTTCGACTCCTATGGGTTCCCGGGAGCTCAGCCTCCTTCCGTCACTTCGTCGTAGGCGGCTCCCAGGGCTCGCTCCAGGGTCAAGTTGGGGGAGGGCGCCTGGTGCTCCGGGAACCCCGGGAGCTCATCCAGGATCACGGCTTCGTCCCGGGACCTCCCCGCCTGAGCCGCCTCCGTGGCCGCCTCCAGCAGGGCGTCGAGATAGTCTCGCTGGACGAGGACGTCCTCCCGGTTCCCGGTGACCCCGTAATCGGGGAGTCCGTGACCGAAGATGAAGAGGGTCTCCGGTCCGGCGTCGGCAGCCACCGCCTCCAGGAGCTGGATCCATCCCCGGGCGGAGGCCCCTCCTCCCCGATCGATGAAGGGATGGAGACGGTTGAAGACCAGGTCTCCCATGTGGACCACATCCGCCTCCTCGAACCGGATCGTCGCATCGCCCCCTGTGTGGGCCGGTCCATAGTGTCGAGCCGTGATGGTCTCGTCTCCAACCGTCAGTGACCAGCGTTCCTGAAACGTCTCGTCGGCGTACGTCTGCTGATCCGGGTCCTGAGCGGCCTGACGCTGCAGCTCCGGCACTCGTTCGTGGGCCACGATGGTCCGGGCCACCGAGCCCAGCACCCCGTTTCCGGAGGTGTGGTCTCCGTGATGATGGGTATTCACCAGGGCGTCCAGCGGAAAGGAGGTTCGTGCTTCCAACCCGTCCACGCACTCCTGGGCCGACTCGGGGAACTGGCTATCCACCACGACGCACCCATCGGCGTTCACCAGCCACCCGATGGTCCCCCCCTGCCCGACGAAGAAGCCTGCACCCCGGCGGAGCTCGTGAAACTCTCGGAGGCGAGTCGCCGCCTCCAGGGGTCGAGCTCCAGCTATCCCCAGCGCTCCCAGGAAGGCACCGGCCGAGGCGGTGGTGAGAAACTTCCGGCGGGTCCAGATCATGGCCTATTCTCCTCGCGAGCGCCGCCGCGGACATTCCCGTAGATTCGTTCCGGTAAGGATCCGCCGCCACTCGCCATTCGATCCACGAAGGCTTCGTGGAGCACAATAGCGCGGGTCTCGGCGGGGAAGAAAGGGTCCCTCCCCGGGGCGCCTCCGACGGAGCGCTCGGGACATTCGGCCACCTGCGCCTTATGTTAGGGGGTGCGGGGCGGTCTCCCCGGCGGCGCCGGTGGTCGCGGAGCGCGGGCCGGGAGCCGCCGCTCGTTGATTTCTCACTCAGGAGGCAGCC
>SKZC01000339.1 GCA_007127575.1 Gemmatimonadota bacterium | reverse complement strand
TCCGCTCTCGCTGGAGCCCGAAGAGAGGGAGGTTCTGAAGCGCTGGACCCGGCGACGAAAGACGGCCCAAGCGCTGGCGCTGCGGGCACGGATCGTTCTTCGGGCGGACGAGGGGCTGAGCAACGGGGAGGTGGCCGAGACGCTCGGCATCACCCGGGCCACGGTGGGCAAGTGGCGGTCCCGGTTTGTGGAGCGCGGTGTGGACGGCCTTTTGGACGAGCCGCGGCCGGGGTCCCCGCGCACGATCACCGACGAGGAGGTGGAGCGGGTGCTCACGCTTACGCTCGAGGAGACCCCGAAGGACGCCACGCACTGGAGCACGCGCTCCATGGCCCGCAGGAGTGGGCTGTCCCAGAGCGCCGTAAGCCGCATCTGGCGCGCGTTCGCGCTGCAGCCCCACCGCTCGGAAACGTTCAAGCTCTCCTCCGATCCGCTCTTCATCGAGAAGGTTCGCGACATCGTGGGCCTGTATCTCAACCCACCGGACCGGGCGATGGTCTTGTGCGTGGACGAGAAGAGTCAGATCCAGGCCCTGGACCGCAGCCAGCCCCTGCTTCCCATGCGTCCGGGGCAGATCGAGCGTCGCACCCACGACTACGTGCGCCACGGCACCACCTCCCTGTTCGCCGCCCTGAACGCGAAGACGGGGGAAATCCTGGCCCAGTGCCACAAACGCCACCGGTCCGTAGAGTTCAAGAAGTTCCTCGACGCCATCGACCGCGCGGTGCCCGAGGATCTCGACGTCCATCTCATCCTGGACAACTACCAAACCCACAAGACCAAGCTGATCCGCAACTGGCTCGCCGAGCGACCCCGCTTCCACCTGCACTTCACCCCGACCTCGGCCTCTTGGCTCAACCTGGTCGAGCGGTGGTTCGCGGCTCTCACCGAGAAGCAGATCCGTCGCGGGGTCCATCGCAGCACCCGTGAACTCGAGGCCGCCATCGAGACCTTCGTGGAGGCCACCAATGAGGATCCGAAGCCCTTCGTGTGGACCAAGACCGCCGATCAGATCCTCGACACCATCGCCCGCTTTTGTGAATGAACTTCTAACTCATGACACTAGGCTCATCTCATCGAAAAAGAGCCGGGCTGACAATGTCCCAGAGGCGCCCCACATAGACGAACGACGCCATGATCAAAAGCACGAAGAACGTCATGGTCATGGCACGCACGGACCGGTCAAGACGAAGGACCCAACGCCGTTGAGATTTCTCAAGAGCGTCCAGGTCGAGGGGCTTTTCGCTGGAGGCGGAACGGCGCGGCTCCGTCATGACCCATTCTGCCACAGGAGTCGATAGGCAGCGATGGCTTCAACTCCCAGTGCGTCCACTTGGACCCCAACCACCTGGTCGCCCGTGACTTGCAGGAGCCTGAAGCCTTCCGGCGTTGTGCCCCTGGCCACCTCCTCCCGCTCAAAGTCGATGACCAACCAGTCCTGTGAAGGTGGCGGCACCTGAAGCATCTGCACCTCCGGCGGAACCGCGCTCCCGATCCACAGGGCCCCGCTCGGGCTCGTGTGGATGGCTCCGAACGCCGGGACCGTGGCTGGAACCGGGGTCGCCTCCCGAAGCTGCCCGACCATGGCCCGCTGCTCCTCCGGCACATCCGCTTCAAGCGCGTCCCATAATGCGGCCACCCGCTCCTCGGTGAGCTCGCGGGATCCGTCGGCCACCCACCGTGCGACCGTGAGGGGCTGTGAGGACTCCCGGAAGAGGGACACCTCCTCATGGGCCGTATCGCCGATCCAGAGACCATCCCGCCCCGCGGCCAACAGGGTGGTCGCGCCGAAGGGGACGGCCCCGGCAGCCCCCTGGGCTGCAAACGTCGTGTTGCCTGGGATCGTAGTGATCGTATCCACCTGCCCCGAGGAGTGCAGGCGTACCACCGGTCCGCTCCCTCGGTGGGCACCCTCTTCCGGGCTCCCTGGGAGGCCGGCCCGGGCGGCGAGATACATCACATCCCAGCCCTGCGCCGGTAGCAGCTCCAGGAGCGGCGGATCTTGAGTCTCCGCGATCCTCGGCAGGGACGTCACCTCCTGAAAGGTGCCGTCCTCCAACACCACGAAACGAGCTCGCAGGCGATCGTATGCACCGACTCGCTCCCCTCCCAGGTCGAAGACCCGGGCGAGGCCTCTGAACTCCTCGGGTCCGTCACCAGGCCCACCCCACCGTTCCACTTCACCCGACTCGGGATGGATCACGATCACCTGCTGTTGGCTCCGGTCGGCCACAGCGAGCTTCCCGTTCCCCAGGAGTACGGCATCCTCAACCCCGTGGAACGTCACGTCGTCTTCGTAGCCGATGACCCATTCCGGTTCGGCATCCACGGAAAAGGCTCCACTCTGGTGCCGCGCGTCCACCGTGACGACCTGGATGCCGAGACTGTCACCTACGGAATAGAGGACCTCGTCTCCAGCACCCTCGCAGGCAACGCTTGCAAGGAGGAGCATGGGGATCAGCAGCCACGACGTCCTCATCTGTTGTCCTTTGTTGCAGGGCGGGTCACATAAGGCCGATTAGCCTGAGACCGGTGGGGAGGAGCTCCGCCGTCTGGCACTCGGCTGGGGGGGCGTCTGGCACGATACTCCCGGAAAGGTGGCCGGGCAACGGCGACGCACTGCCTAGTTGGCTCGGGTGGGCGGGACGCCCTTCCCCTGAGCGCGCCCGTTGCGCCTCGTTCCCCGGTGCCGTAGTTCCATACCCCACCGGGCCCAACCGGGCGCTTGCGCTCGGCGAAGCAACTCCGACCGTTCGATCCGGGAACGGGTCACCTCATGACCATAGTCGTCGTATGGCGCGTCTGAGATCCGCAGAACCGATTCTCGAAGCGGCGGAGCGGTGGCGAGACGCCTGTCTCCTCGGCGATGGCTCCGTCTTCACGACGGCCTCGCTGTGGACACCGCAGAACCTCGATGAGCTCGTCCGCTCCTACGCCGAGAACCTCGACTACAGCGACGGCGACTTTTGGTCGAAGCTCGAAGCCCAGCTCCAACCTGCGCGTCCTGACGCGAAGAAGCTGGCGGCGGAGATGTTCTGGGTCATGTACCTGCTGGTCTCCGAGGAGGCGATGGGTGCGGAGACCAAGCGGTACCAGATCCGCAAGGTCTGGGAGTGGTCGGGGGAGGCGCTCCCCGAAGATCACCCTCTGCTGGGAGGCCTTCTCACCCAGGGAGTCTCACATCCAGGGACGGCCTACAACACGCATCGTTGGCGCGAGTTTCGGTTCTTCGCCACCATGTTGGCGGACTGGAAGAAGCTCGGTCAGGAGGAGAGGCGGAGCCTGCTGAGCGATCCCTGGGATTACGCCACCTGGCTCGATGCCCGGGAGCATGCGCCCGGCAGGCAGCTACGCCACATCCTGCTCTTTCTCCTCTTCCCGGACCACTTCGAGCGAATCGCCACCGCCTCCCACAAGCAGAAGATCGTGAGGGAGTTTCGCAGGAAGTGGGACGAAGATCCGGACGAAGTGGACTACTCGGACCGCATCGCGCTCGATCGCGAGGTCCTCCGGGTCCGAGAACGGCTCTCCGAGGATCCTCCGGCAGAGCTCTCCGAGATCGACTTCTATCACTCGCCCCTGGCCGAAGAGTGGCGGGACCAAAAGGTGGCGCCTGGGTCCGATGAGACGACGGACTGGGGCTCGGAAGATGAGGCTCGTGCGTGGCTTGAGCGTCACATCGGCGAGCGTCCGGTTTGGCTCATCAGCGTGCCTGGGGGCGGGCGTCTCTGGCGAGATTTTCGTGACAGCGACCTCATCGCCATCGGCTGGGACTATCTGGGGGACCTGACGGAGTACGCGTCGAGGGATGATATCCAGGCGGCCATCGCGGAGCAGGAGGGCCCCGACACGTGGGCATCCTGTTGTACGCCGCCGTGGGCCGCCCCTTCCGGATCGAGGTGACGCTGAGGGGGTTCAGGATCCAGGCGTGTACCGTGGACCTCTCAGCGCCCTTCCAGGAGGTACGGCGGCAAATGTTGGAGGTTCTGGAGAGGTGAGGGGCCGTGGTGGCCTGCGAGGCTGGAGCCTACGGACCTCGCCGCAACCGCTCCATGGCACCAACGAGCCCATCCGAGTTGCGGATCCACTGTTCAGGGGGGTACGTCCAGTAGTCGCTGCCGGATTCACTTGGGGGCAGCCCAACTTCGTTTCGGATCACCTCTTCGACGAACAGCCGAAGCGCATCGGCCTCAGGTGACCCGTCGATCCAGCCCAGGTTCACGGAGAGCGTGCCGTCGGAGAAGAACGAAGCCACGGATCTCGGGCAAAACTCCGGGACCACCAAATTGAAGGATCCGCGCTGTGTGCCGGATCCCCAGTTGAGGCCAAACCTGAGTTTGAGAGCCGTGTCGAAGATCCTTCGAAGAGCCCGCACGTCTCTCTCTGAGAGCTTCTCGGCGGCGTCCTCGAAGAATTGCTCCTCATTCCATCGCCTCCGCCTATCTCCGGAGCGCACGGTGACCGTGCGCTTCGCCCGACGCGCCTCTTCTGTGTATCCGAAGAGGGAAGGAACCACGAACCGCCTCCCATCGACCTGATAGGTCCGAGCCTCCACGATCAACACTTCGGTACGCTCGGTCTGACGATTCAGGAAGTCGACGATGCTCTTCAGCTCCTGAGGGGCCTCCTCCATGAAGAAGACCAAGCGGACCTGTCCCTCGCGTAGGTTCTCTACGAAGCGTTCCAGCACCTCGTCCACCGTGGCCGCATCGTCCGGATCCAATTCCAGCAGCACCTCGTCGAGCGACCTGCCTGCTTGCCTCGCAGTCGACTCGAGATGCTCCCTGAGCTCGTGCACCTCCCAGTAGAAGTGCCCATTTGCAGCGTACTCAAGAACCTGACCCACCACCTCCCGTCGAGCACGCGTGTCCCGGAACCGCTTGCATTCTACGAAGGTTGGAATCCCCGATTGATCCGTGAACAGGCCGTCCACGCTCCAGCGAGCTCCTCCACCTCCGGGGTCAGGGACCGGCATTTCCTTTCGAATCAACAGCCACCGGCGTGGCTCCTCAGGGTCAATCTGGTCCCCGGGGAGCAGGTGGGGATTCCTCGCGAGGAGATCCCGGAGTTCCTCGCCTTCGCTTCGAACGTCAACGCGCTCAGCTGCATTCGCTACCCCGTCGTCCGACACCTCGAACAACCTCATGCCGTCAGCTCCACGTGTGACAGGGACTTCCGCAAGGAGGTAGCCTCACTCGATCGGTGCGCTCAGTGCCGTATGCTTGGTAACGATGCCGCCACGGTTGCCGACCTCGATGGATCCGTAACGCTCCTCGAAGCACGGAGGGAGCTCCCGGTCTCCCTGGGGCGAGAGCCAGAGACGGAGAAGGTGCCGACGGCGCGAGGGCTCCGGCCAGTCGACGAAGGCCGTCCTGTCGTGGAGCTGAGTGTGGTTGTAGACGAACTGCATGTCGCCCGGCTCGAGCCGCATCCTCACGTGCATGCCCGGGTCCTCGGCCAAGGCGTCGAACAGGTCGAGGGCCTCGACGTGCTCGGGGGTCAAGCGCATGGCGTCCTCGAACCGCTGGGCGCTCTCGATGTACTGGCGCTGGTAGAAGACCGTCAGCTTCCCCTCGTGCCAGTTCAGCACGGGGATCTCCATGTACGGCTTGGCGCCCGGCGGAACCTCGCCCCGCCGGTCCGTGGCGATGGGGTCGAAGAGCCGCTCGAGGAGGTCCGGTCGTTCCGCCCGCATCCGGTTGTAGATGGAGACGGCGCTCACGAGGAGCGAGTCCCCGCCCTCGCGAGCGTTCTGAAGACAGAGCAGGCCGACCACGTCCGCGCTATCGGTGTGGAAGCTCTGGCGCTCCGCGGTCTGGTAGATCCTTGTGTGCGGATCCCTGGAGCTGGCACCGGTATCCCGGACGTGGCCCAGGATGTGGCCCTCCGCGTTCTGGGAGCGAGCACTTCCCAGGTGGGCCCCCACCCCGCAGAAGATCGTGGCGGCGAGCTTCCGGTCGTAGCGTCCGATGGGCAGTCCCCGCAGGACCTCGAACCCGGTCCCGTGCAGGAGCTTGTCCTTCAGCCTGCGGAGGTGTTCACCGAACCTGGCGAGCGGGAAATCGGCCGCGGTGATCTCGCCGATATCCCGGTCCAGGGAGAGATAGTGGAGGGCCGCCGCCTCGAGGTCCTGGACGTCCTCATGCGTGAGGTGAACCGTCCAGAGGTCCGTGCGGTGCTGGAGGTCCCTGCCGGTCCAGGCGGCGGGTCCGCTGATTCGCTCGGGAAGCTGGTCGAGGATGGACATGGAGCGCGCTCGGGTAGAATACGATCCCAACCTGCTGCCCTGTAGCACCCGGGACAAGACCGAGACCTGGAGCTCGACGGGGGGCGCGGTCCGCGACGACGCTGCGACGAGGACCGCCGCTCCCGCCGGTGGATCGAGCGCTTACTCCGCTTTTCTCCCGCAGCTTACGGCCCCACCGGGACCCGTAGAACCATTCCGAAGTCCCGCGGTCCCGGCTACCCTCCATCCGTCATGCCGAGGAGCCTCATGAGCCAGATCCAGCGAGCGCCGACCGGTGGGTGGACCTACTCGGAGTATGCGCGACTACCCGACGACGGGAACCGCTACGAGGTCCTGGACGGGGAGGTCCTCGAGACCCCCGCACCCACTCCACACCATCAGAAGGTTGTCGCCCGCCTCCTCGTGCACCTCTTGGAGTACGTCGAGGCTCGCGGGAACGGATGGGTGCTCCAGGACGTGGATCTCCTCTTCGCCTCGGGACACTTTCTCCGCCCGGACCTCGTGGTGGTGCCGGCCCATGCCCGGGAGGGCATCACGGACCGGGGGGTGGAGCTCCCGCCCGCCCTGGTGGTGGAGGTGCTCTCCCCCTCGTCCCTACTGCCGCGTCTCAGGCGGGGAGCAGAACCGAAACAGGAAGCTGGGACAGGAGATCTCGGACGTGGAGCTCCCCCATTGCGTCCGGGGCCGTCTCGAGCCCGGTGAAGACATCGCGAAGGGGCCGGCCGGCCAGCTCCGTGGGGACGGACACCGTGGTTTCCTGCCATCCTCGGGGGAGCGGCACGTCCATACCCTCCATGAGGGGGTGCACCAGGCGGGGCACCACCACGATCAGGGTGGTCCCCCCTGCCTGCCTCGCGAACCCCACGATCCGTCCGGCGTGCGTTCCGCCTGCCTCCAGGGGCCGGTAGCCTCCCGAGACGAAGAGTCCGGGCCGCCGTTGACGAAGATCCAGGAGGCGGGCGACCACGTGCTGCTTCAGGGCGCCAGACCGCCATGAAGTCAGGTGGCGTCTCCATGCCTCCACGCTACGGGGCGTTTGGGCCAGCGAGCCACTTCTGATCCGGTAGTCCACCGGCCGCCGGTTGTCCGGATCCACCAGAGTCAGGTCCCAGAACTCGGTGCCCTGGTACAGATCAGGCACCCCGGGGACCGTGAGCTTCAAGGTGAGCTGGGATAGCCCGTTCACCGCGCCCGTAGGGGTGATGCGGGCGACGAACCGTTCCACGTCCTCCAGGAAGGGATTCCCGCTACGGGGATCCAGCAGAGCCCGCACGAACGTCTCCAGCGAGGACTCGTACGCGTCATCGGGTGCGAGCCAGCTCGTCCGGAGAGATGCCTCACGTGCGGCCTTCCGCGAATACTCCACCACCCGTTCCCGGAAATCTTCGAGTCCGGGGGACGAGTCGACGCCAAGCTCCAGAGGCCACGCCCCCACCACCGTCTGGTACAAGAGGTATTCGTCGGCCGGAGCCGGCACCTCGTCCTCCTCCACCTTCGACCTCGCCCCCCGGTTCATTCGGTGCCAGCGGCGAACGCAGGTGGTCCACCTCCGGGGCACCTCGCTCAGGACGGCGAGGCGGGCCCGCACATCTTCACCCCGTTTGTGGTCGTGGGAGGCGGTGGCCACCATGGAGGCGGGATGCTCCCGGAGACGCCGCCGATTCGACTCGTGGAAGACTTCGGGTGAGGTGCCGAAATGTCCCGGCTCTCCACCCACTTCGTTCAACGACGCCAGACGGAGGTAACGGTAAAAGGCGGTGTCCTCCACCGATT
>SKZC01000447.1 GCA_007127575.1 Gemmatimonadota bacterium | reverse complement strand
TCCGCTCCAGCGTCGTTGCTCCTCCTCGACGTAGCGCTGCTATGCCTCGTCGTCGCGCCTACCTGGAGCGGCGCTCCGACGCTCTCGGTGTCAACACGGACTTCCGCAACGAGGTACTAGGGGCGGTCACGGGCAGTGGAAAGGCATCCCTTTGGCGCGCCTTGGGCGCCATCTGCCGGGTCTCCAGAAGCTCCACCGGATCGTCCATTCCCGGCCGTCGACGCGCCGCCATGTCGTCACTTACCCAAACCCTCCCACGTAGTGATGGAACGCTTCTGGAACGCCGGCCCGGTACCCTCTCTGTGGTGTCCCCGGGTGCGCCGGCTTCCGGGGCCGGTCCGGCACACCCCGATGGACTCAGGGGAAGCGGCCCCCGCCGAACAGGGAGGTGGAGGATGCTCAGCCTCAGACGCAGTCTCGTTGGAACGCTCCTTGGCGCTCTCGTTTCCGTCACCCTCGGTACGGGCGGGGCATGCGCCCAGGCCACCCCGGATGACGCCGCTCTCTTCCAGCGGCTCGGAGGGCTTCCGGGGATTTCCCTCGTCGTGAGCGACTTCATCGACGTCTTCGTCCAGGATGCCGTGATCCTATCCAACCCAGAGGTCAGAGAGCGGAAGACCCCGGATACGACGCCGTATATCAAGTTTCAGGTGACGAGCCTCATGTGCGAGGTCACCGGCGGACCTTGCCAGTACACGGGCCTCGACCTCCGGGAGGCCCATGACGGCCTGAACGTATCGGAAGAGGAGTGGGACCGTATGGTGGTCCTCTTCAGCGAAACCCTGGCGGCGCATGAGGTCCCCCAGCGGGAGACCGAGGAGCTCTTCGCGATCCTCGGCCCCACGAAGGAGGAGATCGTGGTCCCCGGGAGTCGTTGACCGGACGACCCGAGCCAACTCCCACCCCTGCCGGACTGGCCTCGGTCGCCTGAGCGCGACCGAGGCCGGGTCCCGGCCCCTCCCTCCGAAGGGACGGGCCCATCGGGCTTCCTCCACTCCCGCCCCCCCCACCAAGGATCGCTCCCTCCTGGGGATCGCCGAAGTCACTTCAGGCGAAATCCGGATCGGAAACCTCCACCCTTCCCTGGGTGAATAAGCTCACACGGGTCCGGAGGCGCCGGTGGTGCCCCGTCGACCGCCCCGGACCGTCCTGTGCGTCAGGAATGCGATGGGGGAGGCGTCCCAGCGCCGTGCCCGTGGTCCCACCCGAGAGAGCGAGCCATGGCCAGCGACCTGAGGGTCCATCTCCTCGGCGATTTTCGCATCGTGCGAGGCGACGAGGGGGTCGTGACCCTCGGCTCACCCCGCCTTCAGGCCCTTTTGGCGCATCTGATCCTTCACCGCTCCTCACCCCGCACCCGGCGCCACCTCGCCTTCCTCTTCTGGCCGGACTCTTCGGAGGCTCAAGCTCATACGAACCTGCGGCAACTCCTCCACCGACTGCGTCGAGCGCTCCCGGACCTGGACCCCTCCCTGCAGATCGGTCCACGCACCATCGGTTGGCAGCTTTCGGACGGGATCACCATCGACATCGTGGACCTGGAGGCCGCGTGGACCGCGATGGAGGGGGCCTCAGCAGAGGGACGGATCTCATCCGCAATCTCAGCCGCCGAGGAGGCCGTATCGCTCTACATCGACCACCTCCTACCCGACTGCTACGAAAAGTGGATCGAGGAGCATCGCGAGCGATTCCGAAGGAGGACGGTCATGGGGATGGAACGACTGGTGGGTTGGCTGGAGGAGCGCCAGGAGTGGCGTGCCGCTTTGGTCCACGGCCAGCGCCTCTTGGAGCTGGACCCCCTGCGGGAGGAGGCGCACCGAGCGGTGATCCGGCTCCACGCACGTTCGGGGGACGTGGCCCTCGCCCTACGAGCCTACGACACCTGCGCGGAAGTTCTGGACCGAGAGGTCGGCGCGGAGCCCTCCAAAGAGACACGAGACCTGGTGCAATCCATCCGCCGTGGAAACGGACCGGGCTCACGGACCGGAGGAGCCGCCTCGGGAGCCGCTTCCCACACTACACCGCTCGTGGGTCGGCACGATGAATGGCGACGGCTCCGGTCCTCATGGCGAACCGCCCGTGGGGGACGCTCGGGCGTGGCACTGATCCTGGGTGAGGCGGGCATCGGAAAGACGCGGCTGGCAGACGCCTTCCTGGAATGGCTCAGAGGGGAGGGCGCGGCCGCCGCGCATGCCCGGTGCTGGGCGGTGGAGGGACGGCTCCCCTTCGCTCCGGTGGCAGACTGGCTCCGGTCCGCCCCCCTCCTGGAGGGGGCACGGACCCTCCCCTCGGTCTGGCGCCGGGAGGTGGCCCGAATCCTCCCGGAGCTCGGAACGGAGGAGGGAACACCTTCCTCCGTCGAAGCCGCAGAGGGGCGCCTCCGACTGTTCGAAGGGCTTGCCCGGGTGGTGGACGCCCTGGATCGCCCCCTCCTCTTGGTCCTGGATGACGCTCACCGGTGCGACGCGGATACGCTGGAGTGGCTTCATTATCTACTTCGGGTTCGGTCCGAGGCCCCGCTCCTCGTCGTGGCCACGATCCGCTCGGGCGAACCCGCCGCCGACGCTCGGTTCGACCCCTGGCTTCGGGAGCTCCGCCTGATGGAATCTCTCGTCGAGGTCCCCTTGGGTCCGCTGGACGCGGAAGAGACTGCAGCTCTGGGATCGGCGGTGACCAACCGAGCCCTGGGAGGGGAGGAGGCAGAGGCCCTATTCGCAGAGACGGAGGGCAACCCCCTCTTCGTGGTGGAGGTGGTGCGTCGCCGGCTGGGTGCCCGCCAGAGTGCCGACGAGGCCCAGGGAAGTGCCGGTCCAGCCTCCGACGCAGGGCTTCCCGAGCGAGTCAGGGAGGTGATCCGCGGGCGTCTCCGGCTCCTCTCCTCCGAAGGGGCCGAGCTCCTCGCCCTTCTCGCTACGGTGGGCCGGGACACCTCCTTCGGACTCATCCGCGCGGCGAAGCCCGGCGACACATCCGGAGTGGTCCCGGCCCTGGAGGAGCTCGCCCGGCGGCACCTCATCCGAGAGTCCGGGGACGGGCGGTACGGATTCACCCATGACAAGATCCGGGAGGTGGCCTACGGGGAGCTGAGCTCCGCCCGTCGACAGCTCCTCCACGAGGGGGTGGCGGAGGCGCTGGCGGCCTCTCATTCGCAGGCGAGCGAACAGGTGGCCGGAGAGATCGCTCACCATTTGGAAAGGGCCGGCCGTCGCGAAGCCGCCATTTCGTGGTATCGCAAAGCGGCGGATCACGCCCTGGCCCTCTACGCCAACCAGGAAGCCATCGAACACCTCCAACGAGCCATCGCACTCCTCGGGAAGCAACCGCCGTCGCCCCGCCGAACTGAGCGGGAGATCGAGCTCCAGACCGCCCTCGGCGTGCCCCTGGTGCTCACCGGCCACTATGCAGGGGCCCGCGTGTGGCGAGCGTACTCCCGGGCGCGTGATCTGAGCCGGAGGGTCCAGAAACCCGTGGGCGCGCCGGTGCTCCGGGCTCTCGCCCTCCTGAGCCTCACTCGGAGTCGCCTCCCGGAGGTCGTGCGCTTGGCCGACGAGCTCATGGAGGCAGCCAGAGAGGACGCCGATCCCATGATGCAGGTGGAAGCTCACTACGTCACCGGCGTCGCCCTCTACTGGCAAGGACGGATCCCGGAGGCGCGGCGACAGCTGTCCAAGGCCCTCGAACTGTACCGGCCCGAGCGCCTCAGAGAGCACCTCCACATGTTCACCCAGGACCCCGGCGCGGTCTGCGGCGTCCGCCTGGCTCTGGCCGAGTGGCACATAGGCGAGGAGAAAGAGGCCCGGCGCCGGTGTCTGGATACCATCGAACGGGCTGAAGGTCTGGGGCACCCGTTCAGCCTGGGGTACGCTCGGGCCTTCGGCACCTGGGTCCTGCTGGAGTCCGGGGACCTGGACTCCGCCCGGCGTCAGGTGGTGGCTCTTCGCCGGGAATCAGACCCTGGGCTTCGGATCTGGGGGGTCATGGCGGAGATCGTGGAGGGTTTCTTGGTCGCCGAAGCGGGCAATCCCTCTGGAGGGCTGGAGCGGATCCTGGAAGCGTGCTCCAGCTACACCGCCTCGGGAAACCACCTGGGATTCCCGTATCACCAGGGACTCTTGGCGAAGACCTATCGTCTGGCCGGACGACCGGATGAGGCTATGGCCGCCGTGACCAAGGGACTGAAGCAGGCCAAAGCCACCGGCGAACGTTTCTGGGATTCGGAGCTCCACCGCCTGCGGGGAGAGCTCGGCCGGGACCTGGGTGCCCCGGCAGCGGAGACAGACGCGGCATTCAGCCGCGCCCGTCAGGTGGCCCTGGGACAAGGGGCCCTCGCCCTTGCTCGGAGGGTGGCCCCCGGACGGCCTCACCGGCACATCCGGAAGCCCCCTGTCTCGAAGTGGAAGTGATCGCGGTGCGCAGGGTTGTATTCGGGCCCCAGCACGCCGTCGAAGATGCCGCAGGCACCTTCGTGGAGGTCCCGCAGGAACCCGGCCTCGTCGTCCTCCCCCGGCCAGTCGCTCAGCACCCGGATGCGCCTTCCGTCGTCCAGGATGAAGCCGGCCAGGTCAAGGGCATCCGCCGTGGCATGTCTGCTCAGGCGTCCGTCCTCCCGGCCGTAGACCCCTCGGCAGGCATAGCTACCGAAATGCTCCAGCTCGGCGACGGACTGCCCGAAACGCTCCCGGGCGGCGGGCTGCAGGACATGGCGCTCCCAGATCGCCAAGGCCACCGCGGCGCGGCAGGAAAGAGTGAAGGGCTCCCCCACGGCAGCGGTGGTCGCTTCGATCCGGACGGCATCGAAGAAGCCGCATCCCGGCCCCGTCACCCTGTCGGGGACCACCACGTAGGTCATCTCAGCCTCCTCGAGGACCGCTCGACAGAGCGAGCCATCGTCGGAGAGTCGGCCCAGCTTGAAGCCTGTCAACCAGTTGGGGGACTCGGCGATGCTAATGGGCGCCCACGGGTTCCAGGCATCAGGGATCCGGATCGTGCCGGAGTAAAGGGCGTAGGCGAGGGCCATCGCCCCCACCCCGAGGAGCAGCAGGGCAGTGGTGGTTTTCATGGGAGTGCAGCCCGGGCTGGTAGGGTATCACAGGACCGGCACCGGTTGGCGACGCACGCCGCGACCCCTACGGACCTCCATCGCGGGCTTCGTGACTCACTCGGCTCCACGTTTCCTCCTTGAGACGCTCCCAGCCGGCCGCGAACGTGGGCTCGGAAAGGACCCGGTCGAAGAGTCCGGACTGGACATGCCGGAAGTCCACTCCGTCCGGGGAGAGCGCGAAGGCGCGTTCCGTCCACTGGAGCGCCTCGTCGGACTGCCCCGTCCATGCATGGTAGGTGGCCAGGTCGCGGGCGAGACCTGCGTCCTGCCCGGCGCTTCCTTCGAGGAAGTCTGCGGCGAGGGCCTCGATCCGGGTTCGGGCCTCGTCCTCCCTCCCGACTTCGTGAACGCAAATCGCCTCCATGGCCGGGTAGGGGGAGAGGTCCAGCTCAAGGCAGTCGTCCGGGCGGTCGAGCAGGAGGAGAGCCCTCGCTTCAAGCGCACGAGGGAGCCCCAGGGCCGGAGCCAGAGCGCGAGCCGTGTTCGCCTCACGACGGGCCTCCTCATACTCCCTCGCCGCAAGGGCATTCACCGCGAACCCGACCCTTCGGCCGGCGGCCAGTGGATCCAGCTCGATGGCCCGCCTCGCCGCCTCCAGGGAGCGGTCGAACGCCTCCTCCCGTGCCAGGAAGTGGGCGAACCAACCATGGGCGTCCGCCGATCCGGGCTCGAGCTCCAGCGCACGCAGGAAGTCCGGCTCCACATCATCGGCCGGTGCCCAGGCCCGGGTGGTCACGTACCCGCGGGCGGGATAGGCCGCGGTAAGCTCCGGGTCGAGGGCAACGGCCCGGTCCCCCAGCCTCACCGCCTGCGCGTACGCCTCATACGGCTCCAGCTCGTCCGTATATCCGTACGTTACCCAGAGGCTGTGCGCGATGGAGAGCCCGGCGTACGGCGGGGCATGTTCGGGGTCCATCCGGATGGCTCGCTGGAAGGCGTCCATGCCTTCACGAAGCGACTCCTGCGCCCGACCCTGGAGCGCCTGTCGGCCGCGAAGGAAGAGCTCGACGACCTCGGGGATCTCGCTCCGCGACCGGGCGCTTGGGGAGCGGAAGGTCTGCGGGGAGCCCAGCAGGAGTTCGGAGACGTCCCGTGCGATGGCCTCCTGCACCCGAGAAAGCTCCGCGAGCTCCGTGGCGTACCGATCGGCCCAGATCTCGGCTTCCGTTCCGGGATAGACCAGCCGGGCCATGACCCGAACCTGGCTTCCGCTTCTCTCGACGCTGCCGACGAGGAGGTACTCCACGCCAAGGGTGTCCACGACCTGACGGAAGTCCAGGTCCGTGTCACGAAGCGCCATGGCCGATGCCCTTGCCGTCACATGGAGCTCCCCGAGCTGCGCAAGATAGGAGATGAGGTCCTCCGTCATCCCCCCGCCCAGGAACTCCGCGGTTTCCGCCCCGAGCGTCTCGAAGGGAAGCACGGCCAGGGAGGTGACGGGGTGCGGGTCCGCTTCGACCGGCTGGGGCTGGGCCTGGAGGCTCGTGCCCGCGACGGCGAAACCTAGCGCGAGAACGCCGGCGAAGGCAGCGCGGCCCCGGGCAAGCCGGCGGAGGTGGCGCTCCGCCGGGATCCTGGACTTGCGTTGAGCGTCGGGAATCTGGAAGATGGTCGCCCCTCCCGGTGATCCGCGCGCGGCGGAGTGAAAGAACGATGAAAGGAACCCGGCGAAATACCTTCAGGTGAACGTCGGACCGGCAGGAGAAGGGCCGGACTGTTGGGAGAGTAGGCGGGCGGAGGGAAGAGGGGCAAGCTGGGTGGGTCCGCGCGAGGGCGAAGGCCGGGCAAGCGCAGTAGTCGGGGACGCGGGCCCGTAGCGTCCGTCGCGACGATCCGTTACCCGAACCTTCACCCGAAATCTGGGAGCCGCCATGTCCCTGGAGTCCCTTCCCACCGGTGCCGACCTCGAGTGCCTCCTCGAGGTCATGGAGATGGATCAGTACGAGGACTTCTTCCAGGCCTTGCCCCCGGATGTGGGCCGGGAGCTGGGCCTGGAGCTCCAGCGCGAACGGGGAACCCTCCGCCTCACCTCCCCGGGATTCGATCATCCCATGTTCAACCGAGTCATGGGAGTGGGCTTGAATCGGGAGGGCCGGGCGGAGGACCCCGAGACTGAGCTGGCCCGTGCCCGGGCCCACTACGAAGCCGCTGGAGTCCGCCGCTGGATGCTCCAACTCCTTCCACACGTCGAACCCCCGGAGTTCGCGGCGGTGGCAGCGCCACGGGGGGTGATCCGCCTCCGGGGATGGGCCAAGCACTTGGGACCCTCGGATCAGGAGATCCCCTCGGGCTCGGAACTCCGGATCCTCCGGCTCGGCGGCGAAGCAGGAGGAGGGGGAACGGGGGCTCGGCTCGTCGACGCCTGGGCAGAGATCGTGACGCAGAACATCGGCTTCCCCCCGGCGTTCGTTCCCTGGCTCCGGGCGCTTCACGGACGAGAGCGATGGCACCTCTATCTCGCCCTGGACGGAGAGACGCCCGTGGCCACCGGGGCGCTGTATCTCTCCGAGAGCGACAGAGGCCCCATAGGCCAGCTCACCTTTGCCACCACCCTCCCGGAGCACCGGCGACGGGGGGCGCAATCCGCGCTCATCGCCCGCAGGGTCGGGGACGCACGGGCCGCCGGGGCCCGGTGGATCGTCTGCGAGACCGATGAGGAACGGCCGGAGCGACCCAATCCTAGCACCCGCAACCTGGTGCGGCTCGGCTTCCCCGTAGCCTACGTCCGGGCGAACTGGGGGCCGCCGAAGCCCGAGGGCTAGAAGGCCGTTGAAGAAGTACAGGGACCACCGAGAAGGGGTCTTGCGGTCCTGGTCTAGGCGGAGCTCCGAAAGCGATGCCTTGTGCATCGGTGAGGGGCTCCAACGACGATCCAGGGCCGCACCCCCCCTTCTCCGTACCGGTTCTCCTGCGCAGTGCTCGGAGG
>SKZC01000114.1 GCA_007127575.1 Gemmatimonadota bacterium | reverse complement strand
TCCAGCTCCCACGCCGCCTCGATGATGGCCGCCGTGATGGAGTCGTGACCGCATCCCGCGCAAAGCGTCGACATGGAGCCCTCGTAATCCCGCCGCGTGAGCCCCAGGGCGTTCGTGGGGAGACCGGGGTGTCGGACTCGAGGCTTCTGGATGTGCGTCATGCTTTCCTCCGTCCCATGGTACGCTCCCCTCGCGACGAGGCCACCGCCGCGCCGCCTGGCTCCGCCCGGATCATCCCTCTCCCCACTCCCGCCTCTCTCAGAGCCTCCATGACGTCTCTGGCGCACAGGGGCAACCCACCCCAGGTGCCCAGCGGGGTCATCCGCTCCAGTGGAACCCCCACCTCCAATCCCAGGAGCGCCCGGAGTTGCCGGTCCCGGTTCTGCTCCACCACGAAGATCCGCTCATGGGCGTTCAGAAACGCCTCCACCTGGGAGTGGAAGGGGAACGCCCGGACCCGAAGTACGTCCACCGCTACGCCCTGATCCTGCAGCCGGTCCCGGGCCTCCAGCACTGCGGCGCGACACCCTCCGATGGTGACGATCCCTACCGAGGCCCCGGACGACTCGTGGACCTCCGGGGCGGGAAGCCGCTCCGCCGCCCCGTCCACCTTGCGAGCGAGGCGTTCCATGACGTCGCTGTAGGCCGTTGCGTCTTCGGTGTAGCGGCCGTAGCGGTCGTGGCCCGAGCCCCGGGTGAAGAAAGCGCCCTTCGGGTGTACGCCCGGAAGGGTACGAGGGGGGATGCCGTCGCCGTCTACGTCCAGGTAGCGGTGATACTTTTCCAGCTTCTCCAACTCCTCAACCCCCAACACCTTTCCTCTGTCCGGCCGGTAGGCGTCGTCCCACCGGAGCCGAGGTACCACCCAATCGTTCATCCCGATATCCAGGTCCGACACCACGAACGTCGGCGTCTGATAACGTTCCGCCAGGTCGAAGGCCTCCACCGCCATCTCAAAGCACTCCCCCGGATCCGCCGGGAAGAGGGCGATATGCTTCGTGTCTCCGTGGGATGCGTACGCCACCATCATGAGGTCCCCCTGCTGGGTCCGGGTGGGCATCCCGGTGGAGGGCCCCGTCCGCTGCACATCGAAGATGACCGCGGGGATCTCGGCGTAGTAAGCCAACCCGATGAACTCGCTCATCAGGGAGATCCCGGGCCCGCTGGTGGCGGTGAAGGCCCGGGCACCAAGCCAGGAGGCGCCCACCACCATCCCCACGGCCGCCAGCTCGTCTTCAGCTTGGATGACCGCCGCCTTGCTCTTCCCCGTGTCTGGGTCGGTTCGGAACCGGGTGCAGAACCCGGTGAAGGCGTCCACCAGCGAGGTGGAGGGAGTGATGGGGTACCACGCGGCCACCGTGGCCCCGGCGTAGACGCAGCCCAGCGCCGCTGCGGTGTTGCCGTCCATGATGACGTGATCCGGGAGAGCGTCCATCCCCTCCAGCCGGATGGGCAGGGGGATGTCGAAGTGCTTCCGGGCGTAGTCGTAGCCCAACTCCACCGCCTGGAAGTTGGCATCCAGAAGGGCCTTCTTCCGCCCATACGTTTCCTGGAGAAGGGTCTTCACCACCTCCATATCCATGCCGAAGAGGGCGGCCAGGACCCCGGAATAGACGATGTTCTTCAGGAGGATCCTGGCCCGTGCCCCCTCGAAGTGCTCGTTGCAGATGCGGGCCAGGGGCACACCCAGGAAGGTCACGTCGGTGCGGCGCAGCTCCTCGGGGAGGGGCCAACTCGAGTCGTGCACCACCCAACCCCCCGGGCGAACCTCCTCCACGTCCTGGGCGTAGGTGGCCGGATTCATGGCCACCATGAGGTCGAACTCGGCCCGTCGGGCCGTGTGCCCGTCCCCACTCACCCGGATCTCGTACCAGGTGGGAAGCCCCTGGATGTTGGAGGGGAAGAGGTTTTTGCCCGACACCGGGACCCCCATCCGGAAGATGGCCTTCATCAAGAGCCCATTGGCACTGGCCGAACCCGTGCCATTCACCGTTGCGATCTTGAAGGCGAAATCGTTCACCCCGCTCATCCCGTCACCTTCGCGGCTCTGCGGTCCGGATGCCTCTCCCCCGCCTCCAGCCCGGCGTACGGGATCAAGAGCTCTGACTTCCGCATGTCCCAGGCGGCGGTGGGGCATCGTTCGGCACAGAGTCCGCAGTGGATGCAGAGGTCCTCGTCCTTGAACATGACCCGTCCGGTGTGCGGAAGAGGCCCGGAGGCGAAGAGGGGCTGATCCTCATTCAGAGCCGGCGCGGTGAGCCGGGGCCTGAGCTCTGCCTCTTCCCCGTTCCAGGTGATGGTCAGGCAGTCCAGAGGACAGATGTCGATGCAGGCATCACACTCGATACACAAACGGTCGGTGAAGTGGGTCTGGACGTCACAGTTCAAGCACCGCTCCGCCTCCTGGCAAGCCCGCTCCAGGTCGAAGCCCAACTCCGCTTCCAACTCCATGGAGGCGAGACGCTCCTGGAGATCCGCGTAGCGCATCTCGGCCCGCCGCGCCTCGTCGTAGTCGTTGGAATAGCTCCACTCATGGAGCCCCATCTTCACGCTCACCAGGTTCTGGCCGTAGGGAGGACGCTCCTCCACGGCACCGCCCTGGCAGTGGCTGTGGATGGAGATGGCCGCCTGGTGGCCGTGCTCCACGGCCCAGATGATGTTCTCCGGACCCCAGGCGGCATCCCCCCCGCAAAACACCCCCGGCAAGGTGGTCTGGAAGGTGGCACGGTCCACCACCGGCATTTCCCACTCGTTGAACTCGATCCCGATGTCCCGCTCGATCCAGGGAAAGGCCGTCTCCTGTCCGATGGCCAGGAGTACCTCGTCACAGGGGATCACCCTGGTGTCCAAAACCTCCTTTTTCAGGCGTCCGCCTCCCTCGGGCTCGTGCCAGCGGACGATCTCGAACTCCATCCCCACCAGCTTACCATTCTCCAACAGGTAGCGGCTCGGGGAGTGGTTCTCCAGGATCTCCACGCCTTCCTCGTCGGCGTCCTCCAACTCCCAGGGACTCGCCTTGAACAGGGGGCGAGGCTTTCGGGCCATCACCTTTACGTCGGAGGCACCCAGTCGCATGGCGCTGCGGCAGCAGTCCATGGCGGTGTTCCCTGCCCCGATGACCAGGACCCTCTCTCCCACTGCATCGATGTGTCCGAAGGCGATGGATTGGAGCCATGCAATTCCGATGTGGACCTGCTCTGCCGCCTCCCAGCGCCCAGGAAGCTCCAGCTCCTTCCCCTTGGGGGCTCCGGTTCCGATGAAGACGGCGTCCCAACCCTCCTCGAGAACGGCGGCCAGACTCGTGACCTCGTGACTGCACCGGAGATCCACTCCCATGTCCAGGATCATGTCGATCTCTTCATCCAGAACCCGGGGCGGGAGCCGAAACTGGGGGATGTTGTTCCACATGAGGCCTCCGGCCCGCTCCAGCGCCTCGTAGATGGTGACTTGGTAGCCCAGGGGCATGAGGTCGTTGGCCACGGTGAGGGACGCGGGCCCCGCACCAATGCACAGGACCTGACTGCCGTTCTTTTCCGTGGGGATCCGGGGCAGGAGATCCAGGACATCGTTCCGGAGATCGGCGGCCACCCGCTTCAGTCGACAGATGGCCACCGCCTCCCCGTCCAGGCGGGTGCGCCGACAGGCCGGCTCGCAGGGCCGGTCACAGGTGCGTCCCAGGATGCCCGGGAAGACGTTGGAGTACCGGTTCAACATGTACGCCTCGGTATACTTCCCCAAGGCGATGAGCCGGATGTATTCCGGGACGTTCGTGTGGGCCGGACAGCCCCACTGGCAGTCCACGACCCGGTGGTAGTACTGGGGATCCGAGACGTCGGTGGGTCGCATGGGGCCTCCAGGGAGGGGGGGCCGGAGCGGATCCGGTGTCAGGTGGCTCTGGGTGGGTCGGAGGTGATGCCGGGCTCGCGCCTCCGGCTCTTTCGACGGGGGGCTCGTCCGGTGGAGGCCTCCCAGTCGGCCCGGCGTTCCTTCAGGGCTCGCTCCAGGATCGCTCGACCCTCCGCCACGTCCCGCTCCTTTCTTTGGCGCTCGGTCTCGATGGCCTCCTCCAGCAGCTCCTCGGGAGGTAGGGTGGGAACGGAGAAGAGCGGACAGAGCCAACCGGTGCAGCGCACACCGTAATCCAAGCAGCTCGCCAGCTCAGGGGAGTCCCCGGAGGCGGATGGGTCGTGAGGTTGGGACGGCTCGGGTCGATCTCGCACCAACACGGGGATGTTGCGATCACGAGCCGAGCAGAACGCCCGGGACAGGCGGACGGTGGAGTCGGAGGTCATGGCAGGCCTCGCAGACAGGGAACCGCTCTCCCCACCGGAGAGTCCGGACGGGGTTCAAGAACGTCGTTCCTGGATCGGTACGTAAAGGCCCCTCGCCAAGAGAGGCCGAAGCGTCGGCGCGACCTGCTTACCTCTCGGGTGCCCCGGGACGGGATGGGGAGTCGGGGTCCCGACTCTCCAGGCAGCCGCCCCCGAGAGGCGAGGTACGGAGTAGGAATCCCCACATCCGACCTCTATGAGAAGCTATGGTCTGAAGGGGGCCGAGGAAAGGCCGGAGGAAGGAAAGGCTTGACCGGACCCCCGGCCGGGTGAATATGGGTCCAGATGGTGCACTACCGACCTGCCCTCACGAGACGGTGCGGAGCCGGCAAGGCGGCCCCCGGAAACCCTGGTCACCTCAACCATACCGTGAACACCTCCATAAGCGAAGTGGGCCGCGGGCCCCCACGACACGCAACAGCGAGACGCCACCGGCGGTTCGCCGTCTCGGCCCTCGCCGCCTCCATCTCCTTAGCGGCGGTAACGCCCGCTTTGGCGCAGGGGCCGGCCTCCGTCCAGGTCCGGATGGATCTGGAGGTTCTGGTTCACCAGGAGTTCGTTCCCGAGTTCGATGGCGGCCACTGGAGCGTGAGTTACCGGCACGCGGGCCCCTGGACTCTGCGTCGAGACGAAGGCACGGCGGAAACTGCGTTGGGGATTCTCGGGGCCCTGGCCGGGGGTGCTGGCCGACCCACGGTGAGCGAGGTCACCGGATCGGCTTACGAAATCTGCATGGACGGGAACGCCGACCGATGGCGCACGGACTACGAGCCGCCCGTGCAGGTGGACCCGGGAACATTGACTGGCAGCGGCCAGGGGGATCTGGTCCTCCTCTGGTACGGCGCCCCCATCGTGGAGATGTACCATCCCGGCCACAGCCACATTCCCACCCTGTCCGAGTGCCACACCATGGACCCCGGGCAGACCGAGTTGTGGCTCTTCACATCGGACCTCGAGATGGCCGGAGCGGAGACCAACGCCTACGGAGACTTCCTCATTTCCACCTTCCCGTGGGAAGACGTCGTCGCCGTGAGCGAGGGACGCCGGGAATCCCTCCCCGTCCACGCAGGCCTCCAGGGACCGGGGGTGTCGTTCGAGGTTCGGGGCGTCATCGCCTCGCCGTAGGGAGGAAGTCGAGCCCGTCTAGTTGCCACTTTTCGGACGTTTGCCGGAGCGCCACAAGAATGGCGACGGCACAACCCTCCGCCCCGAGCCGTCTTCGCGATGCGCTCACAGCCTCGCGGTTGGGCACGGGGCCGGGGCGGAGTGTGGCCGTCCCTTCAGAATCGCCCCGCCGCCCCAGGGGGCGGTGCGGCCGCAACACAGCTCTGGACTCCCTGCCACACTTTTGCCGCGCTACCCGAGAGGGTCGGTAGTTTCTTTGAACCGCCCGCCGCCGGAGATCGCCGGGGACTCGAACCCTGGCGCAAACGTTGCTGTGGACAGCTCCCATACGGCCCAAGGGAAGGAGAAGAGGGATCCGGGCCGATTTCCCGCCCTATCCGACCCAACCCGCGAACACCCTGGAAATCCGGAGTAACCCGTGCCGTCCCCGCCCGTCCGCGACCACAACGGAAACGCCGCCTGGTGGCGCTGGGCCGGGTCGGTTGCCCTCTTCCTCCCCTTGTTTGTCGGCTTCTCGGGGCTCGAGGCCCAGGAACTTCCAGTCAGGATGGAGCCCGGGGTCCGGTCCTTCGAGACCTGCCCCCCCGGGCCCGGAACTATCTCCGACGCGCAGGATGACCCCGTCACCCCCGCCAGAGCTCGGGAAGCGGAGCGCCTGCTGCGGGAGGCCACTCAGGCGAACATCCTGGGAGAACACGATCTGGCCCGGGCCTACCTCCGGGAAGCGGCGATCGTCGACCCCTCCTCCGGTGCCGTGGCCTACCGTCTCGCCCGGACGCTGGAAGACCTGGAGCAGCCCCGCCAAGCACACGAGGAATACTGCCGCTACCTGGCTCTGGAGGACGACCCCTCCGATGGGGCCGAGGTGGAGGAGCGAATTGCGGCACTCGGGGAGGCCCTGGGTATCGGAGTGCCCCCAGCCGCCCTGGAGTCGTTCGCAGCGGGGACTGAAGACCTGGGCGAACAACGCCACGCCGAGGCGTGGGATGCCTTCACCCAGGCCCTGGCCATCCACCCGGACTGGCCCGAAGCTCACTACAACCGAGCGGTGGCGAAGCTCGCACTCGGGGCCGAGGCGTCGGCCGTTGCCGACCTCGTCCGATACCTGGAGCTGGCCCCGGACGCCGAGGATCAGGCTGCTGTCAGGCTGCGGGTCCAGGAGCTGACCAGAGTGGAGACCCGGTCGCACCGTCCGTCCACCGCCTTCATCTCCGGGCTTCTCGTCCCGGGAATGGGCCAGGTCTACACAGGTCGACCTGGCCGGGGCTTCATCTATCTCGCGTTGGCGGGAGGCTCCGTGGCTGCAGGCTTCCTCGTTCGTGAAGTGGAGGAAAGATGCCTCGCGGTACCCACGGACGGAACCTGTCCCCAGGGTCAGGTCCTCGAACGGCTTGAAACCACCCCGTACAGAGACACGGGGATCGCGGTAGCGGGCGCCCTCACCTTCCTGGCGGCCATCCAGGCCTTTCGACGAGCCAGGGCCGGTTCGGACGGAGCGCAGGCGTCCCGCGACGTCCTGGCTCCGGAAGTCGGGTTTTCCACCCTCGACCATCGGGTTCGAGTCACGCCGGCGGTGGAGATGGGGTGGCGGGGGTTGGGCTTCGGCCTCCACCTCTCTCTCCAGCCGCTTGTCGGGAAGCGCTGAACATGCGGGAGAGGGCCCTTACGAATCCACCGGTGGCACCCCGAACCCATCGGCCCGGCGCTGCGCTAGGAATCATCTTTCTGGTGGCTGGGCTATTGGGCTGTGAGACCGTGGACGTTACGGAGGTGGAAGTGGGCGTCGTGGAGGTGAGCCCCGAATCCCGGACCCTGTTCCCGGGGGAGACGGCGACCTTCACGGCCTCCGTGGAGGACGGGGCCGGCAACGTCCTCACGGGCCGGTCCGTCCATTGGACGAGCTCGGATCCGGACGTGGCGGGAGTCGATTCCGAGGGAGTGGTGGTGGCTCACGCCGAGGGCGTGGCCCGGATCGAGGCTGCCGCGGACGGGATCTCCGGGGCCGCCGAAGTCACCGTGGATGCGTGGCCGGACATCGTTCTCGATCCCACTGAGGTGGAGTTCGAGGGGACGACGGGCCAGGGTCCCAGTGGTGAGAACATCGTTGAGGTGACGAATGGTGGAGGCGGGGAGCTCTCCGGCCTCGAAGTGGACGTGGAGTTCGAGGACGGCGGAGCCTCCCAGTGGATCGAAGCCCACCTGGAGCAACCGTCGGCGCCCACGGTCCTCACCCTTACGGCCACCGCCGTAGACGTGGGGCCCGGCACCCATCATGCAAACGTCATCGTGCAATCATCCACCCTGGAGGGCACTCCCCCTCGAATGGTTCACGCCTCCTTCCACGTGGGACCCGGCAGCCCTGTGCTGGCCCTGGACCCGGAGGCCGTGGAGTTCAGCGTTCCACGCGATCAACCCACGCCTGACTCCGCGCAGGTCTCCGTTCAGAACCTGGGCACAGGCGTGCTCTCGGGGCTCCAAGTGGAGATCACACACCCCGATGGGGAACCCGCAGGTTGGCTCGGCGCGGAACTGGACAGTTCGGAGGCACCGGCCGAGGTCACGTTGGAGGTGGACGCCGTA
>SKZC01000065.1 GCA_007127575.1 Gemmatimonadota bacterium | reverse complement strand
TGGAGGGAGACGGGCTTCAGCTCAGGGAGCCATGTGGAGCAGCAGAGCTCCCGGCCGCAGCGCCCCACCCCCCCCAGCAGGGCGGCTTCGTCCCGGACCCCGATCTGACGGAGCTCGATCCGGGTTCGAAAGCTTCGGGCCAGATCCCTCACCAGCTCGCGGAAGTCCACCCGTTTGTCCGCAGTGAAGTAGATGGTGAGCTTCTTCCGGTCGAACTGCCACTCCGCCTCGGTGACCTTCATCTTGAGGCCGTGTCGTTCCACGGCCTTTCTGGTTTCGGCTCGGACCCTGTCCTCGTCGTGCCGGAGGCTTTCCATGCGGTTGATCTCATCGTCCCGGGCCACCCGGAGGATCCGTCCTTCCGGAGTGGGAGTGCTGCAACCTCCCGATGCCGAGCACTTCCTCTCGGCGATGCTGCCCAGGGCGGTAACGCGGCCCAGGTCCTCGCCTCTATCCGCCTCCACGATGACGTGGGAGCCGGACTCCAGCTCAAGTCCTCGCCAGGTAAAATAGTCCCGTCGAGTTCCCTTGAAGGCGACCTCAGCGAAAGCGGTCACGACTCCCTTCCTTCCTCCCAGGCTCCGATGCGTTCGTACTTCGCCCAGCGGCCTTCCAGGAGCTCTTCCACGGAGTGCCCTCGGAGTTCCTCGAGGTTCCGGTGAAGCGCCTCTTTCAGCATTCGGGCGACTTCATCCCAGTCCGAATGGGCTCCCCCCGTCGGCTCGGGGACCACCTCATCGGCCACTCCCAGTCGGTGAAGGTCTGAGGAAGTGAGCTTCAAAGCCTGGGCGGCCTGATCCCGGTGGTCCGCACTCCTCCAGAGGATGGCCGCGCATCCTTCCGGAGAGATCACCGAATAGACCGAATTCGACAGCATGAGGATCCGATCCGTCACCCCCAAGGCGAGAGCTCCTCCCGAACCCCCTTCCCCGATGACCGCCGAGACCAGAGGGACCCGGAGACGCGCCATCTCCCGTAGGTTCCGGGCGATGGCCTCGGCCTGCCCCCGCTCCTCTGCCCCCACGCCCGGGTAGGCCCCGGGGGTGTCGATGAGGGTGATGACGGGGCGCCCGAACTTCTCGGCCATCTGCATCAGCCGCAGGGCCTTCCGATAGCCCTCCGGGTGCGGCATGCCGAAGTTCCTCCGGAGGTTCTCCTTCATGTCCCGGCCCTTCTGATGGCCGATGACCATCACGGACTGGCTGTTCAGCCGGGCCCATCCTGCCACCACGGCGGCGTCATCCCGGTAGGTCCGGTCTCCGTGGAGCTCGATCCAGTCGGTGAAGATCCTCTCGACGTAGTCCAGGGTATACGGCCGTTGCGGATGGCGGGCCACCCGGACCTGCTCCATTGGAGAGAGGTTCCGGTACGTCTCTTCCCGGAGCACGCGGAGCCGTCCCTGGAGCTCCTCCAACTCCCGGGAGACGTCGATCTTCTTCCGGTCCGCTTTCTCCAGGAGCTTGTCGATCTCCTCCTGGAGCTCCACGATGTCACGTTCGAATTCCAGGTGCGGGGGCGACGCCAAGCTGGACCTCCCCATGGGGCTGTCGGATCATCGATGAACGACCGTCTCCCGAGAAGGTAACGGGCTTCCGGGGCCGGAGAGAAGGGACGGGACGGACCCGGCCCAGAGGCTATCCGGTGTCGCCGCGGTCGGATTCCACCCACCCGTCACCGCCTTTCAGGACTTCCAGCGCCTCTGCGGCTCCGAAGCCGGCGTACCGGCCCCAGTAGATGGCCTGGGCCCGGAGAAAGTCGGGCTCCAGGTACGGGGGAGGGCGGCCCTGCCGGGTCCGGTAATGACGCGCCAATTCGATCTTGGCCTCCAGGAACGGACCCAGAGGCACGAAGACCCGTGGGCGGAAGGAAGGCGTGGCCGTGGCTCCAGGGAAGGCGAAGATCCGGTCCAGCGCCTCTCCCGCCGTGAGGAAGAGGTCGTGGATCACGCGGCAGGTCCGGGTCTCGTCGGCCAGGGAGGGCACGTACGAGACGGTGGGGGCGAACTCGTCTATGGCCCCCTGGATGAGTCGGGCGACCTCGCTCTCGCCCCCGTCATCCAGGGGAGGGAGCTTCGCGGTGAAGATCCGAGCCCCCATCTCCCGAGCGGTGGTCTTCGCCGCCTCCCGGTGCGGGGTGGCGTCTTCCTGGCCGCCGTGCCCCCCAAGGACCAGGAGAGCCACCCGATCCCCCCGTTCCCTGTGGCGGAGGAGGCAGCCGGCCAGACCCACTTCCACATCTCCCGGCCGAGCCGAAAACGCGAGAACCTGGTGTCCGCCGTCCTCTTCCCGCACCGCCTCCCTCTCCACCAGGGAGGCCACTACCTCCAGGAGCACGTCCCGGTCCAGGGGCTTGATGAGGACTTCGTGGGCACCGTGGGAGCGGGCCCTCTCGTGGTAGCCGGGGTCGGTGTACGCGGTGGTGGCCAGGATGGGGGTTTCCGGGTGGTGTTCCCGGCTCGAGGCCATCACCCGTAGGCCGTCTTGGCCCGGGAGGTTGATGTCGGTGATCACCAGCGCCCAGCCGCCGGCTTGGGCCAACTCCATGCCTCGCACCCCGTCCTGGGCATGGGTGACCCGGTACCGCCCATCGGCCTCCAGGAGGAAGCGAAGGAGGTGGGCCTGATCCAACTCGTCCTCCACCAGGAGGATACGGGGCGCGGGAGGGACCGGTTCCGGAGATTCGCTCATGCCTCGGGCCGGCGTCGGGGCGGGGGATCGGGATCAGGGGGCAGTTCCATGGGACCGGTCTCGAACGTCGGTCCTTCGGTCCCGGCAGACACCGGGGCCGCCTGACTCGTTCCGAAGGGGGGCTCCGGCACTCCGAACCAGACGAGGAGGCCCATGGCCAGGACGGAAAAGCCCCCCAGAACCGTGGTGCTCCAGTAGCCCGTCCCGGCAAAGAGGGGACCGGCAACCGCGCCACCCAACGCGAAGCCCACCTGGCCCAACGCGACGGTGAGGCTCATGAGGGAACCCCGGCGCTCGTCGGGCACCAGGGCGGTGAGGAGCGCCGAGAAAGGGCCGACCCGCATGGCCACCAGCCCCATGACGAGGAAGAAGAACGGATAGGCGATCCACAGCTCCCGGATGACCAGGGTGGTGGCCAGCATGGTCACGAAGAGGCCGCTGCAGGAGAGGAGGATGATCCCCTTCCGTCCAATGCGGTCCGACAGCCGGCCCGCCTGGGGGCCCACCAGGACGTTGGCGACTCCACCCACCAGGAAGAGGGTGGCGATCTGGCCGCTGGTAGCGCCCAGGTCCCGTTCCAGCCAGGTGGGGAGATAGACCACGTAAAAGGAGACTCCCAGGAACATGAGGAAGAAGGCCCCGCACGCGGCTCGGATCTCCTTTCGCCTTAGCATGGTCCTGTAGTTTCGGAGCGCGCCCCCGAGGGTGAGGCGGTCCCGAGTGTCCAGGTCCACCGGCTGCGGGATCCGGGCCCAGATGAGGAGGAAGGTGAGGGCCATGGTCAAGGCGAAGAGATAGAACGGGCTCCGGAATCCGAAGCTTCCCGCCAGGAGGACACCCACCGGGATCCCCACGATCTGGCCCACGGCTGCTCCACTCATGACCCATCCCGTGGCCCAGCCCCGCCGATGGTACGGGAAGAAGTCCCCCACGTACGAAACGGCGGAGCCACTGAGGATTCCCCCCGCCACTCCAGCGAAAATCCGGACCGCGAGAAAGGAGGCGTACCCCTGAACGAATCCGTGCAGGAGGAGGGCCAGCGTCATGATCCCGGATCCCATGAGAAGGATCCGCCGCCGCCCCACGCGGTCCGATATGGGACCCGAGATCACGGCGAAGAGGCCCACCATGATGGAGTAGGCGGAGACGAGGGTCCCCAGCAGGGACTCCTGGATGGCCAGCTCGTCTCCGATAACCGGAAGGATGGGGGCGATGATCATGATCTGGCTGCTGGCGGAGAAGACCAGTAGCCAGAGGGCGAATACGACCAGGAGAGGGTGAGCTTGACCCGGAGTCAATGCATGGGCTCCCATGGGGAGCGTGGCCCCGGGACGGGCGGCCTCCAGCCCTTGAAGGAGCTTCGTAAGTCAAGGCCGCACACGGCCCTCAATCCTCATCCCGGTACCGGACGTAAGGGTTTCTCTGGTCGGTGGGCATGATGAGCATCTCCTGGATGTTCACATGCTGGGGGGCGTTCACCACGTAGCAAATGGCGTCGGCCACGTCTTCCGGGCCCAGGGGATCGAAGCCCTGATAGACCTGGGCTGCCCGCTCCTCGTCACCCCGGAAGCGGACCAGGGAAAACTCGGTTTCCACGGCACCCGGATCGATGGTGGAGGCTCGGACCCGGGTTCCCACCAGATCCACGTTGGTGGCGTGGGTCAGGGCCCGGACGGCGAACTTCGTGGCGTTGTAAACGTTCCCGCCGGGATAGACCATTCGTCCCGCGATGCTCCCCAGGTTCACCACGTGCCCCTGGTTCCGCTCCACCATGGAGGGCAGCAGGGCCCGGGTGAGGTAGAGGAGCCCCTTCACGTTCGTGTCGATGACCTCGTCGAAGGTATCGGGGTCGGCTTCGTGCAATTTGGCCAGGCCCCGGACCAGCCCGGCATTGTTCACCAGCACCTCCGGCATTCGGTCCTCCGACCGAAGCTCTTCCACCATCCGATTGATTTCCTCCCGGTTCCGGACGTCCAACGCGTGGATGTGAACCGGGGCATCCCCTCCCTCGCTCAATTCGTCTTTGAGGTGTTGGAGGCGCTCCTCCCTCCGGGCCACCAGCTCCAGGGCCGCCCCCCGGGCATGAAAGGCCCGGGCGCAGGCCTCGCCGATTCCCGCACTGGCCCCTGTGATAAGGACACGCTTCCCCTGGATTCGGTTCATAGTCGCCTCTCGTCGTGGACTCCCGTGTGACGTTCCGGGCTCCCAATGTCCCGCCCGGGCTCCTGCGCCACAACCCGATGCACTCGGCTCGGTCCGGTAGGCTCCCCCGCCTGGAAGCTGGATGGGGGCACTTCCTTGAAGTTACCGGGTATAGCTACGACTTCGTGGGGCCTAAGGTGTTCCTGTGGACACCAGCGCCTCATGACCGAGGGTGCCCGATCTGACATCGAGCGGTCATGGACCGTCGCCCCGTGCCAACGCACGACTGTTCTTCGTGCGTCCGCGCGGAGCGACGTAACCAGAGGGGAAAAGAGCATGGAGCGTGGGGAGCCGGAGGCATGGAGGGGGGTTCAGGAGGGGACGAAAGGGACGGAAAGACGATGGAAGTGGACGGGGGTGGGGACGGGGGGCATGGCCCTTCTGGCCTTCTTGGTGGCGCCGGGCCTTCCGGCGCCGGAGCTTCCTGGGGCATCGCAGTTGAATGCCACCGCCCTCTGGGCCCAGGACGCCGTCTCCGCCTCGGACGGGGACGAGCCGGCACGGTTGATGGTACAGGCGCACCGGATCCAGCCCGGTGACGGTGGCATCCAGATCGACGGAAGTTTGGACGAACCCGCCTGGCAAAGCGCCACCCCCATCACCGATTTCACCCAGAGGGATCCGGTGGAGGGCGGCGAGCCCAGCGAGCCCACAGAGGTCTACGTCCTCTACGACGAGGACAACCTCTACATCGGGGCCATCCTCTACGACTCGGAGCCCGACGGGATCCTGGGGCATCAGCTTCAGCGGAACGCCGGGCTGGGGACGGACGACCGGTTCATGTGGGTCCTGGACACCTTCCGGGAGGGCCGGAGCGGGTACTTCTTCGAGATCAACCCCGCCGGACTCATGGGCGACGGGCTCATTACCGGAGGCGGGGGAGGGTTCGGGATCAACAAGTCGTGGGACGGTATCTGGGAGGTCCGGACCCAGATCACCGACTACGGCTGGACGGCGGAGATCCGGATCCCGTTCAGCACGCTGAACTTCGATCCCACCCTGGACGCGTGGGGGATCAACTTCCAGCGCACGATCCGTCGTAAGAACGAAGAAATCCTCTGGAGTGGCTGGCGCCGAAACCAGGCCTTCACCCGGCCCATCAACGCCGGCCTACTCACGGGATTGGACGGAATCTCCCAGGGGCTGGGTCTGGAGGCCACGCCCTACATTTCCGGGAACTGGAGCAACCAACCGAACCTGGACGACCCCCGGGATCTCCGATCCAAGGTAGGGGGGGATCTGGAGTACAGCCTCACCCCCAGCCTCCGGGTGGCCGCCACGGTGAACACCGACTTCGCAGAAGTGGAGGTGGACGACCGGATCGTGAACCTGAGCCGCTTCCCGATCTCCTTCCCGGAGCAGCGAGCCTTCTTCCTGGAGAATTCCGGGGTCTTCGGCTTCGCCCCGCGTCAGGGGGTCAACCCGTTCCACAGCCGACGCATCGGGCTCGTGGATGGGGAGGAGATCCCCATCCACTTCGGCGCTCGGCTGGGTGGCCAGGCGGGCCGCTACGAGCTGGGGGCCTTTCAGGTTCGCACCGGGCGGGGGGAGACGGTGGTCCTCGACGGAACCCCCCACTCGGTTCCCTCGGAAGACTTCACCGCAGCCAGGGTGAAGCGAAACATCTTTAACCAGTCGCATGTGGGAGCCATCTACACCCGCCGGGCGACCCATGCCAACGGTACGGGTAACGGTGAGCCGCCACCGGATCGTCATACGGCGGGGATGGACTTCGACTTCTTCACTTCCGAGTTCCTGGGACAATACAATCTCCAGTTCGAAGGCTTCTATGCCTGGCACTCCGACCCGGTGCACGGCGGGGCGTCGGACTTCTCCGATCGCCAGGCCCGTGGGGTGCGGTTCAACTTCCCCAACGACGTCTGGCGCTTCCACAGCTCCCTTCGGGAGTTCGGAGAGGAGTTCAACCCTGCCCTGGGGTTCCAGAATCGGAGTGGGTACCGACGGCTCCAGCCCACCTTCACCTATGCCCCGTATCCGGAGAGCCTGGACTGGGTCCGCCAGCTCCAGTGGGGGGTGGCCTTCGAGTATCTCACCTCCCTGGAAGGGGAGCTCCTGACCCGGGAGACGCAGTTGACCCTCCTGGACGTGGGCTTCGAAAGTGGGGATCAGTTCAGCGTGGACGTCACGCGGCTCTACGAACGGCTCCGGAACCCGTTCCGCATCCAGAGCGACATCGTCATTCCGCCGGGTGGATACAACACCACCGACTGGGGTGCGTCCTTCCGGACGGCGGGCCGGAGGGTGATCTCCGGGAACATGAGCCTCTCCCAGGGCGGGTTCTGGTCCGGGGACCGTACCCGGTTCAACGGAGGCGTCACCGCCCGGCCCAGACCCGGGGTGAGCTTCCGCACGCAGTACCAGCGAAACGAGGTTCGCCTGGACGAAGGCGGGTTCGATACGAACCTGGTGCAGCTCTCCGGAAACTGGAATCTGAGCCCTCTCACCTCCTTCACCACCTCCGTGCAGTACGACGACCGGAGTGACGTGGTGGGGCTCTTCGCCCGGGCCCGCTGGATCGTTCGCCCCGGGAACGACATCTTTTTCGTCTACAGCCACAACTGGCTCAACGAGGCGGACCGGCTCTTCGACCGGCACCTCACCACCGTGAGTCAGGGGATGGCGGTGAAGGTGAACTACTCGTATCGGTTCTGAGACTCCCTAGGAACCTCGATCCTGTGGAGCCGGGGCCGATGCGCCAGTTGAACTCCGGTAGGGAGGCGATGTGGATCTGGGGCTCGCAGGAAAGGTGGCGCTGGTGGCCGGCTCCAGCCGAGGGCTGGGAAAAGCAGTGGCCGAAGAGCTGGGCCGGGAGGGCGCATCGCTGATCTTGTGTGCCCGGGGTCGAGAGGCCCTGGACGAGACCGCCTCCGGTATCCAGGAGCACCATAGGGTACCGGCTCTGGCCGTGCCGGCAGATCTCACCGAGCCGGCAGGGGTGCGGGAGGTGGTCCGGGCGGGGAAGGACCGGTTCGGACAGGTGGACGTCCTGGTGACGAACACCGGAGGCCCTCCCAGCGGACCGTTCGAAAGCCACTCTCCCGATGATTGGCGTCAAGCCGTCCGACAGAACCTGGACAGCGTGCTGAACCTGGTCCGAGAGGTGCTTCCCGGGATGAAGGAGAGGGGCTGGGGACGCATCGTGAACGTGACCTCGGTGGCGGTGAAGCAGCCGGTGGATGGCCTCATCCTCTCCAACTCCATCCGGGCCGCCGTCACCGGCTTCGCCCGAACGCTGGCCAACGAAGTGGCCGAGGACGGGGTGACGGTGAACAACGTCATGCCCGGCTTCACCCGCACCGAGCGCCTGAACGACCTGGCCGAGGCTGCCGGGCGGCGCCAGGGCATGGAACCGAACCAGGTCTTCCGGTCCTGGGAAGACGCAGTGCCCATGGGCCGCCTGGGGGAGCCCCACGAGTTCGCGGGATTGGTGGCTTTCCTGGCCTCCGAGCGGGCATCCTACATCACCGGAACCTCGGTCCCGGTGGACGGGGGTTGGATTCGTTCCGTCCTTTAGGGGGACCATCGTGTAGGGGGCCGACGGGAATTCTTGCGCGCTGCCCGTGCCGGAGCAACATTTCCCGGGTTCCTCTCAGGGGTTTTCCGGGTCCCTCGGCTTGCCCGTCGTGGGCCCCATCTTCGCTTCGAATCGGAGCCTTCCCATGAAGAGACGTAAGACGTACTGGACCGTTGCCGCCGGTGCCGCACTCTGGCTTGCCCTTCCTTTCGCAGCCCTGGCACAGACGCCCGAGGACGGACTTCGGGTCCAGGAGCTGGCGGCCACCCCGGGCTCCCTCTCCATCACTCAAGGGGAGTCGGCCACGCTCCAGGTCGTGGCTCTGGACGCCGATGGGAACGAGGTGAACGCCATGATTCGTCTCGTGGGGCCCCGCACCGGAGTGGCGGTGGACCCCCAGTCCGGTGAGATCACGGGAACCAGCCCCGGGAGCTTCCAGGTGGTGGCCACCGTGGTCCTCCCTCCCGACTCGGAGCAGGATCCCCCGACGCTTCAGGTACCGGTGGAAGTGGGATGGCCAGCCATCGCCGAGACGGTGGTGGAGGCACCTGACTTCACGTTGTACGAGGGGACCACCATTGAGCACGAGGCCCGTGGCTTCCACGCCGACGGAAGTGAGCGCCCCAGCGAGCTCCTGGACGTGCGCTGGAGTTCTTCGGACCCGGACGTGGCCGCCGTGGACCGATTCGGCGCGGTGACCGCCGTGGGACAAGGGACGGTGACCATCTCGGCGTCGGCGGATGGGGCGGAGGCCTCGGTCCAGTACGACGTTCAGGCCTTCCCCGATGCCCGCCTGGAGCTCGTTTCCGAGATGTCGGAGGCCCGGACCGGAGACGTCCTGGAGTTCGGGGCCCGGGTGGTGGATGCGTCGGGTGACGAGGTGGCGGACCTTCCCGTTACCTGGAGCTACTCCTTCCGGAGCTTCGACGGGGTCCGTCAGCCCGGAGCCACCGGCCTCGTGGAAGAAGGCCGCTTCGTAGCGGAGCACCCGGGTCGGTATACGGTGATGGCCTCCGCCGGCCCCCTCTCCGACCGTACCACGGTGGAGGTGGAGGCACGTCAGGTGGTCCAGCGAGTGGATCTACAGGGCCAGGGTCGGGTGAACAACGTCCACACCTCGGACCTCTGGGTCTTCGAGGGAGTGGACGGAAGGGACTACGCCATCTCCGGGACCTGGGGCGCCGACGGTTGGGCCTACATGTGGGACGTCACCGACCCGGCGAACATGGTGAAGACGGATTCCATCCAGGTGGACGCCCGGACGGTGAACGACGTGAAGGTGTCCCCCGACGCTCGCTATGCCACCATGACGCGAGAGGGGGCGTCCACACGGGTCAACGGTCTGGTGATCCTGGACCTCCAGGACCCGGCCCACCCCGTCATCGCGGCGGAGTTCGATGACGGCCTCACCGGCGGCGTGCACAACGCCTTCCCCATGGAGGACTACGTCTACACCCTCTCGGCGGGAGAGAAATACCTCATCATCGACGTGACGGACATCTACAATCCGCGCGCCGTGGGCGAGGTCCAGCATGAGGACTGCCGGATCCACGACGTCTGGGTCAAGGACGGCCTGGCCTACTCGGCCCAGTGGGGGTGCGGGATCATCGTATACGACGTGGGGAACGGGCAGTGGGGAGGAACCCCTGAGAACCCCGTCTACGTCTCCAGCCTGGAGACCCCCGGGGGCCGCACCCATGGTGTCTTCCCCTACGTTCAGGAGTCCACCGGTCGCCTTCTGGTCTTTGCCGGCGACGAGATCATGAACCGCGGTGGCCGGGCGCTGGAGGGTGGCCTCAGCACGGAGCCCTACGATCCCGACGTACCTGGGAGCGGGCTTCCGTCCAACACGGCGGGCTATCTCCACATCCTGGACTTCACCGACATGGAAAACCCCAGGAAGATCGCCCGCTACAAGGTTCCGGAGTACGGAACCCACAACAGTTGGGTGGAGGACGACGTCCTGTACCAGGCGTACTACGAGGGTGGGCTCCGGATGGTGGACGTGAGTGGTGAGCTCATGGGCGACCTGCACAAGCAGGAGCGGGAGATCGCCGTCTACAAGTCCAACGATCCGGCGGGCTACATCGCCAACGCCCCCATGGTCTGGAGCGGGATGCCCCACAAGGGACGGATCTTCTTTTCGGATTGGAACAGCGGGATGTGGTCCATCGAGCTGGAGCCGAGGCAGCCCCTGGCCATGTAGCTTGCTTTCGTAAACGGGGTCGGGGCCTGGAGCCCCGGGCCTGCGGCCTGTGATACGGCGCCTCGGGAGGTCAGCCTCCCGAGGCGCCGTTCTCATCCGTCGGGAGCGTCGGGAGCATCCATCTTCCAGAAGGAGATGCCGCTGGCCTGGAGGCCCACGGCCACCGAGTCCACCATCTGGAAGGATTCAAGGTCGCAGATATCCACCTTCCCCGGCTCCCCCCCGATTCCTTCCACGCTGATGAAGGCGTAGCGGTTGTCGGGGGAGAGGGCGACCCCGTGTACCACACGGGTGGAGGTGGCCTCCAGGGCCACCGTCTCACCGCTTTCCAGGTCGATGAACTCCACCCCATCCCCCTGCTTCAGCGTCACCACCAGGAGCCGCCCGTCCCGGGTGACGTCCACATTGTAAGGGCCCCGTCCGGTGGGAAAGCGGCGGAGGACCTCCCACGCCTGGAAGCCCACTTCCAGGACTTCGTCGGATCCGTTGCACACCACGTAGATCCGATCTCCGTCGGGGGAGGGCTGGACCCAGGTGGGGGAACAGCTCGCCTCGTAGTGGCCTCCCGGACCATGCTCGTGGTGCCCGTGGTCGTCGTGGGCCATGGGCGCGTGGTGACCCAGATCTCCGGGATCCAGAGGCCCTTCCTCACCTACGGCGAGGTTGAACCTCCGGGAGACCTCCAGGGAGCGGGTATCGATCTCCACCAACTGGTCGTCCATCATGCAGACGGAGAAGTGGAAGTCTCCACCGGGATGCACCCGGCTTCCATGGGGCATGGTGCACGTTTCCACCCGGGCCACCTCCATCATCTCCGGCCCGTACACCACCGAGACCGACGACGGCGCCATTTCCCCGTGGAGGTTGAAGTTCACCACGAAGACGTAGAGCCCGTCGGGAGAGACCCCCAGGCTGGCCGGAAATCGACCCAGGTCCACCGGGTCGGCCAGGAGCCGGCCCGTGCCGGCTTCCACCTTCCAGAGCTTGCCGTCGGGGAGCCCGTGACCGGTGGTCATGAAGAGGTGGCGTCCCCGGGGATCCATGGCCACCCCGTGAGGCGCTTCGCTGTCGGTGAACAGGTCCGAGACGCTGGATTGCCGGTAGAGGCTGGAGACGGGAAGGGTCTCCTCCAACACCGCCCCTTCCGGACCGAACCGGATGCGATGGATGTAGTCCTCCGACTCGGCGCCGACGTAGACCCAGTAGGTGGATTCCGGGTCCGGAGGGTCCGGAGCCCGTTCCGGTCCCCAAACTGCGGCTCCGGCCAGTGCGAGGGTCAAGAGGGCGGCCGTCATGAAGGATCCTCCTATCCTGGTCCGCGATCTGTTCTTCGAGTCGGGCCGGACGTGCCGCTCCGACGCGCCGGCTCATCACCGGAGATTCCTACCCCGATGGGTCCATGGGGTATCCTTCCTGATGGATCCGAGCAGCGAGGTCCGGACGGCCGCTCCGCTCCCTGAACTCGGACCAACGGAGGTGGAGGAGGCCGCCCCTTTCCCGGTCCTTCATCTCGTACATGAGGAGGTCCGCCGCCTGGATCGCTTCGTTGGGTTCCGGGAGGGGGGCTCCGGCTACGGAGATCGCCCCGGCGCTGGCCGTCACCGGCCACCCTTCCTCTTCCAGCACGGCTCTGACGTGATCCAGGAGCTTCCGGATGGCCGAGCCCGCCGGGTTGTGAGAGGTGCGCGGGAGGAGGACCCCGAATTCGTCTCCTCCTAAGCGGGCCACCACGTCCGTTCTGCGGGAAGCCGCACGTAGGGCCTCCGCCACGACCTGAAGGAGGCGGTCTCCTTCGGCGTGTCCCCCCCGGTCGTTCACCACCTTGAATTCGTCCAGGTCCAGGTAGGCCAGGGTGAACGGGTCGCCGTACCGGTCGGCTCGGTCCAGCTCCTGTCGGAGTCGTTCCTGGAAGGTTCGGCTGTTGGCGAGGCCGGTGAGGGAATCCACCGAAGCCAGCTCCCGCTCTCGCTGAAAGGCCTTCCGGAGGCGGTGGACCAGCACGGCGATGACCAGAAACATTCCGATGCGGACCGTGGCGTTCCAGGTGGGCATCCACAGGCCGTCGAAGGTGCGCCCCGCCGCCAGTTCCACGCCGAGCCAGAGGAGGCCTGCCAGGACGGAAAGGCCGAAGCCCCAGCCCCGTCCCCCGTACCACGTGGCGGCTCCGATGGGGACCACATAGAAGAGGGAGAAGGAGAACTCCGGACCCAGAGTCACGTCGGCCAGGGCCACTACGGCGATGAGGAGGAGCGCTCCCAACCCCACCCCGATCCGGGGAGCGGCTTCCAGAAGGCTATCCAGGCGGGCCACGGTGCCCGCACGTCCCGGATGCGTGTCCACGCTCAGAAGGAGTGCCTCCGCAGAAGGTTCGCCTCCACCTCCTCCCTCGCTCGCCAGACCGGTCGCAGCTCATGGGAGGCGAAGAGCTCCACCTGGTCCGTGCGGTGAGGTGAACCCTCCCTGGAGGCGTTCCCATAGGCCAGCACCGCCTGGGCCCGGGGAGGCCGGTTCATCTCCACCGCCAGGATCCATGAGTCCCCGCCGGCGGCCTCCCAGCCACCCCCGGGGTCGGGACGAAAGTCCAGCCGGCGCAGGCTTCCCAAGCCCACCTCGAAGTACCCCAGCCCTCCAGGGGCGCCGGAGGCCGCCAGATCCACCGTATCCCGTCGGATCCGGTACGCCTCCCCCCACGACCGATCCAGAGCCACCCCCGTCCCTTCCAGATTCCGGGCCACCCCACCCAGCACCTCCACCGCCTCATCCACGTCGGCGATCCCGTGCGGAGTCTCCAGGGGTCGGTCCTCCGTCCAGGGCTCACGGAACGGGGACTCCCCTTCCGGCCCACCCTGGGAGCGGGCCGCTACGCGGGCGAGCCAGCTCCGAGCCCACTCCACGAAGAGAAGCGAACCCACGCTTTCCGCATCCGCGGTTCCGTCCCACCCCTGGAGCGCGCTTCTGGCCCGGACCACGAACGGGTCCGTGAGTCCCTCCAAGGCTTCCAGCAGGTCCGGGAGCACCCGGTCCGCCAGGGTGATCCGGGTGGAGTGTTTCCGGGCCACCAGCTCCTCCATCCCTACCGGGCCGTCCCGAAGGAGCTCCAGGCTCCGTTGGGCCCCCGCCGTGGGACCAGTGGACCGGGCCATGTATGGGGGGTACGCCGTGGGGTCGGGAGCGCCCTGGACGGTGGCGAACCACGGCGGTTCGTTGGAGTTCTGCAGCCAACCCGACGGGGGATTGAGGATGCGAGGCAGGTCGTCGTAAGCGTAGGACGCGGTCCAGAGCCTCGCCGGGTCGGCGCCGTCCAACGGCTCCGTCCAGTGCTCTCCGGTCCACCCGGAGCGTACGGGGACACCCCAGCCGGGATGGTGCAGAACGTTCCCCGCAGTGTCGGCGTAGGTGGTGGTGAGGTTAGGGCTCCAGATCCGAGCCAGCGCCCCTTCGAACTCCTCCAGCGTCTCGGCGCGGATCAGCTCCCACCACCGTTGAACGGCTCCCTCCATGCCCGGGGTGGCGAAGCGGAGAGCCAGGGCTCGTCGCCCCTGCCGTTCCACCACCGGCCCGTGGAGCGACCGCCGAATCACCACCGATTCCGTGGTCTGGGATCCGTCGGGTCCACGGGCCGCCAGGGCCACGGTGTCCATCTCGAACGCCTCGGTCTCCCCACCCCAGCGGTATCCTCCCCCCTCCACCTGGAGCTCGAAGAGATCCCATGCCTTCTGGCTCCCCACGGTATGCGTCCAGCTCATGTGATCGTTGAACCCCATCACGGGAAGGGGAAAGCCCACCAGGCTCACCCCGTACACATCCACTCCCGGCCCCACCAGATGGACTTCGAAGAGGGTGTGTCGACCGGACCAGGGGAGGTGCGGATTGGCCAGGAGGAGCGCGTTCCCAGTGGTGGAGTGGGAAGGCCCCACGGCCCAGGCGGTGGAGGAGGCCGGGGGTGGCGTGTCCTGGACGACCCCCGACTCCGGGCCGTCCCCCTCCCTCCAGCGGCCCGCCGCTTCCTCCCACCCCACCAGAACGAAGTCCAGAACCGCCACCCGAGCCACCTGCCGGAGGGGGTCCGCGGCCTCCACGGGAAGGACCGCATGGAGGTGGTCTCCCAGCTCCTCCCTGTGGGCGTCGGCGTAGGCGTTCACCCCTTGCACGAAGGCCTCCAGGAGCCCCCGGGTCTCCCCCTCCTCACCGTCCAGCCAACGATCTCCCAGCGCCGGGAGGCCCAGGGTGTGGAGGAGTCGGTCGTCCGCCAGGTGTTCCGGTCCCCAGTATTCGGCTGCCCGGCCCCGGGAGCGGCCGTAGAGCTCCAGGAGGAGGTCCCCGTGCGCCTCCATCTGTGCCCACCCGTGGGCGAAGAGGAGCTCCTCCGCGCTCTCGCCGTAGATGTGCGGGATCCCGAATCGGTCCCACAGGATTTCGGTGGCTTCCGGGCCCGGCGGGCCCGGGGCCCGGTCACAGCCGCCGACGAGAAGGGATGCCGCCAGGAGCGCCCCTGCAAGGGTGTGCCACCTCCTGGGGCTCACTCCAGTCATGAAGGGGGCTCTCCCACCACGGACTCCAGCACCCGCTCGATGAACTCGTTCCGGCTGCCTCCCTGGATCCAGCGAACCACCACCACCAGGTCGTGGACGGGATCCACGTACACGATGTTGGAGCCCGCTCCGGAGTGGAAGAAGGCTTCCTCAGGGGCGGCAGGAATGGCGTTCCTGTCCGTGTTCAGGAAGTAGTTCATGTGGCCGTACCCCGGGTTGGCCTCTCCCGGCGTGCGGGCCATCTCCATCCACTCCGTAGAGAGGATGGTCTCGCCTCCCCAGCGGCCCTCCCGGAGGGTGAGGAGGCCGAAGCGGGCCAGATCCCGTGCGCTGATGAAGAGCCCTCCTCCCCAGTGGGACCCCCCGCTCACCGACTCCACCTCCCGGCCGTCCAGGACGATCCACGAGGTGTCGTAGCCATGCCACCGCCACCGGTGGGAGGCTCCAATGGGATCCATCACGTGCTCCTTCAGGACCTGTGGCAGCGGAGCGCGCCAGAGGTTCGTGGCCGCCAGCCCCAGGAGGTTCACCCGGGTGTCGTTGTACTCGTACACCGTTCCAGGCGTGTGTCGCTCCCGGGTGAGCCACTCTCCGGAGTCGCTGGCGGGCCGGTCGGCCCAGTCCGGCTTGCACCAGAGGGTTCCCTCCCAGTCGCTGGTCTGGCGCAGGAGATGGTCCCAGGTGATCTCACGGTTGTGCTCGGATTGGAAGGGTTCGAAGACCCGGGGACCCATGGGGGGGAAGGGGCGAGCCTCCATGGCGGGCTCGTGAACGCACTCCTGGCTCACGGCAATCACCGGCGCCATATCGGGGGCCACGCGCTGGTTGGGATCAGAGATAAGCCCCCGATCGTAGGCCAACCCCACCGTGGTGGAGAGGAAGCTCTTCGCCACGCTGAAGGTCTGGTCCACGCGGTGCGGCTCTCCCCACTCGGCCACCAGGTACCCTCCCCGGACCACGATGCCGGTGAGCTCGCCGCGGGTCTTGAAGGCTCCCACCGCATCGCCGAAGGGCTCCCGCTGCCCAAAGGTCATGTGATGGTTGAGCTCCAGATCCCGGGGCGCGGGATTCTCCTGGGCGATGGCGAAGTCGATGGCCTGTTGCAGGAGATCTCCGTCCAGACCCGCATCCTCGGGGGAGCGGGTCTCCCAGTCGTCTCCAGGCGGAGGCACGTATCCCTCCTGAGACATCGCTGGGAAGGGGACCAGCACCAACAGAGCCACGATGGCCACCGAGAGGCGAGATACGGCGGAGGATAGCCGGCTCATGGGATCACTCCTGGTTGGGTTTCCGGCGAGGGACGGACTCCCACCGGAGCGTCCCGGCTCGAACCCGAAGATGCCGCCCGGACACGGCGCCGGGCAAGACGACCCGGGGTAAGCCGGCCCTCAGGCGGGAGCCGGACCCAGGTTCCTCTCCAGTAGCGCGGAAGGCTCCGGGTCCCGACCGAGAAAGGCGCGAAACAGCTCCTCCGGATCCCGGGAGTCTCCTGCGCTCAGAATCTCTTCCCGGAAGCTCCGGCCCACCTCCGGATCCAGGATGCCCTCCTCCCGGAAGCGGGTGAAGAGGTCCGCCTCCAGCACCTCGGACCACAAGTAGGAGAAGTACCCTGAAGCGTAGCCTCCCGCGAAGAGGTGGGTGAAGACGGTGAGGATGTGGCTCCGGGCGAAGGTTTCGTCGGGAGAGAGGGGCAGGAGTCGCTCCTCGGTGAACCGAAGCGGGTCCCCGTCCCCCTCCGGGTCGAATTCCTGATGGAGGGCCAGATCCACCGTGCCGAAGCCCAACTGCCGCATCTGGCGCCAACCGCCCATGAACCGGCGACTCCGGATCAGACGCTCGTACAGCTCTTCCGGAAGGGGCTCCCCCGTTTCCACGTGGCGGGCGAAGAGGTCCAGCCCTTCCCGGGACCAGGTCCAGTTCTCCATGATCTGAGAAGGGACTTCCACCCAGTCCCACGCCACGTTGAGACCCGAGCGGGCGGCTATGGGCACCTGGGAGGTGAGGTGATGGAGGAGGTGTCCGAACTCGTGGAAGAGGGTTTGGACCTCCCGGTGGGTGAGGAGGGCGGGGTCGCCGTCCTGTTCGGGGGGTCGAAAGTTCCCGGCGATGACCGCCAGGTGCGGGCGGAAGCTCTCGTCGGGAAGGGGCCCCCCGGTGCGCAGCGGATTGGCCCAGGCTCCCTGCCGCTTTTCCTTCCGGGGAAACCAATCGGTGTAGAAGGAGCCGATCCAACGGGCCTCCTCGTCCTCCACGACGTAATGGCGGACGTCGGGGTGCCATACCTCCTGCACCGCCTCCTCCCGGATCCGAAGCCCGAATAGCCGCTGGGCGATCTCGAACAGTCCTTCCTGGACCCGGTCCAGGGGGAAGTAGGGCCGGAGTTCCTCGTCGTCCAGATCGAACTTCCGCTTGCGGATGCGCTCCATGAGGAAGCGGACGTCCCAGGGGCGAAGCCGGTCCAGGCCCTCCTTCTCGGCCTCCTCCCGAAGGGTGGCCAGGTCCGCCTGCCAGTAGGGACGGGTACGTTCCGTCATCTCCTCCAGGAAGGACCGGATGCGGGCCCCCTCTTTCACCATCCACTCCTCCACCCGGTAGTCCGGGAAGGAGGGATAGCCCAGGAGTCCGGCCACTTCCCTCCGAAGGGCCAGGATCCGGGTGATGATCTCCCGGTTGTCGTGCTCCCCCTCCCGGCACCGTCCCACGTAGGCCTGGTGGAGCTCCTCCCTTATCGCCCGATCCTCCACCTCCTTCATGACCGCTTCGAAGGATGGAGCGTCCAGGGTCAGGAGAAAGCCGGTTCGCCCCTCCTCCTCCGCTCGGCGGCGGAACCGCTCCTTGGCGTCGGGGGAGAGGCCGGCCAGTCGTTCCTCATCCTCTACCGGAAGGGTGTAGGCGGCGGTGGCATCCAACACGTTTTCGGCGAAGGTCCGCTGAAGCTCCGCCAGCTCCACTTCCAGCTCCGCCAGTTGGTCCCGCTCCGCGTCCTCCAGATCCGCACCGGAGCGCCGAAACCACCGAAGGGTCTTCTCCAGGTGCCGTCGGTGAACGCCGGTGAGGCCCCGGGCTTCCTCCGTCTCGGCGTACCGGCTCACCCGGCCCCACAGGCCGGGATCCTTGGGAACCTGGGACCAGAACCGGCTCAGCTCCGGGTGCACCTCCCGGTAGGCCGCCCGGAGCTCCGGGGTCTCGGCGACGGCCACCATGTGTGAGATGGGCTTCGTCTCCTCCTCCACCACCTGGAGGATCCGGTCCAGGGGACGCATGACGGTATCCCAGGACGGGGGTTGGGGCTCCTCCACCAACTCCTGGAGCTCCTTCCGGGCCCGGGCCAGCACCGCCTGGGCCTGCTCCGGGAGCTCGGCAGGCGCCATCTCATGGAAGGGAGGGAGGAATCCGGTCGTGGCTTCAGGCGCGGAGGGACGAGACATGGGCCGGGGGGTCTGAGGTCGGGTTCTGCAAAACTCTCCTGAACGATCGTGACACGCGGCGTGGGATGGAAGGGGGGCCGCCGCCGGCGTCGAAGGGTCAGGCCGACGGGCCCGAGGATGCCTGGCGCCCGGGGTCGGCGTCGGCGTCGGAGTCCGAGGAGCGCCACAGGTGCCGGAATCGCTCCCTGGCCTTTCGGACCTTGGGCTCGATGACGAACCGGCAAAAGGCCGCTCCGGGGTTCCGGTCGAAGTAGTCGTGATGTTCGCTTTCGGCGGGGTAAAACGTCTCCAGGCGGGTCAGCTCCGTCACGATGGGCGCGTCCCAGAGCCCTTCCTCCTCCAGCTCCTGGATCACCGTGCGGGCCACCTCCTCCTGCCCATCGTGGTGATGGAGGATGATGGAGCGGTACTGTGGCCCCACATCCGCCCCTTGCCGGTCCGGTGTGGTGGGGTCGTGGATGGTAAAGAAGACCTGGAGGAGCTCCTCGTAAGAGATCCGTTCCGGGAGGAAGGTGACCTGCACCACTTCCGCGTGCCCGGTGGTCCCCGAGCAGACCGCCTGATAGGTGGGGGACTCGGACCACCCACCTGCGTACCCGGGGACCACCCGGAGCACTCCCTGGAGGCCGGCGAACACCGGCTCCAGGCACCAGAAACACCCACCCCCCAGGGTCGCCTGCTCCGAGTCCGAGCTTCCGGGGGTCGTCATGGGGTGGGTCCGGTCAGTCCTGGTAGCGGAAGGAGACCTTCACCCTGGCGCGGTAGCGGGACACCTGCCCGTCCTCGAGCTGCATGTCCAGCTTCCCAATCTCGGCGATGCGGAGGTCCCGCAGGCTCTTCCGTGCGGTGGCCACTGCGGCGGCGGCCGCCTTCTCCCAGGACTCCGTGCTCGTTCCCACCAGCTCGATCACTTTGTAGACGCTGTCGGACATGGGGCCTCCTCAAGAAACGGGGTTGGCGCATCTAACCGTACTCCAGGGTCGGGACGGAACGGGCCGTGCGCAACCCCGGGGCCCTGAAGCCGGCGTGCCGGATGGAAGGTGGACTCCCCGTCAGAGCCGGCTCAGGCGTACCCGGCCGCGTCCCACCACTTCCTGGACCGCGTCCAGCATCTTTCGGCGGGGGGCGACCCGGAGGGTGCGGGAGCGAAGTCGGGTCCGTCCCTCCTCCCGTCCGTTTTCGTACCATATTTCCAGTGGGGCTCGGCCCGGCTCCTTGGCAGCGATGCTCCGGATCCGGGTCACCTGCTCCTGGCTAAGTGGCGATCCCGGCTCCAGGGCGATGACCACGGAGAGCCGTCCGGAGGTGGGGACGCCCTCCAGGGCTTCGGCCCGGTCCAGGAAGATGGGAGGCTCCTCCTCGTCCCGCTCCCGGTCCGAAACCGTTCCGGTGAGCAGCACCACGGCGTCCTGCTCCAGGATCTCCCGGGCCGCCCGCCACGCGTCACCGAAGGCCAGCACCGTCGCCGTTCCGTGAAAGTCCTCCACGGTGAGGCGACCCCACTCGGAGTTGTCCCGTCGAAGGATCTGCCGTTGCACCTTGGTCACCACGCACCCCAGCGTCACGTCCTGGCCGGCGAACTCGTGGAGGTTGCCTGCATTCGCCGGACCGAAGGCGTGGACCACCTCCCGGAAGCGATCCAGAGGGTGGCCGGAGATGTAGAAGCCCAGCGTTTCCTTCTCCCGGGCGAGCCGCTCCGGCTCCTCCCAGTCAGGGACCTGAGGGAGTTCCGGATCCGGCTGCTCCAGGCCCTCCCCGTCCCCCACGTCGAAGAGGGAGGCCTGGCCCGCCGCCTCGTCGGCCTTCCGGGCCTGGACTTCGGCATACGCCGTGTCCAGCCCCGCCAGGAGGCTCGCCCGGGGTCCGAAGGCGTCCAGCGCCCCGGCGGCGATGAGGGCCTCGGCCGCCTTCTTGTTCAGTGCCCGGAGGTCCACCCTGCGGAGGAAATCGAAAAGAGAGGTGAACCTGCCCTCCGAGTCCCGTGCCTCCAGGATGGAGTTCACGGCCCCGGCACCCAGGCCTCGGACCGCTCCCAGACCGAAGCGGATCTCGCGCTCTCCAGTGACGGTGAACTTCCATCCGGACTCGTTCACGTCCGGGGGGAGCACCTCCACCCCGTCCTCCAGCTCCGGAATGTGTCGGGGGAGATCCCGGCACTCGGCGATGTACGTCACCACGTCGTCGGTCTTGTCCAGCACCGACGAGAGGAGGGCCGCCATGAACTCCGCCGGATAGTGGGCCTTGAGCCAGGCGGTGTGGTAGGAGAGGAGGGAGTAGGCGGCGCTGTGGCTCCGGTTGAACCCGTAGCGACCGAAGGTCTCGATCTGATCCGCCAGGTGTTCGGCGGTCTGCCGGTCCACCCCCCGCTCCACCGCCTTCTCGATGAAGCTTCCCAGCTCCTTCTTGATGAGCTCGGGGATCTTCTTCCCCACCGCCTTTCGGAGGACATCCGCTTCGGCCAGGGAGAAGCCCGCCAGGATGTTGGCGATCCGCATCACCTGCTCCTGGTAGACGATGACCCCGTGAGTGGGAGCCAGCGTCGGTTCCAGGTCCGGATGGGGGAAGCGGACCTTCTCCTCGCCCAGCTTCCGGCGGATGTAGACGTCCGTCATCCCCGAGTCCAGGGGCCCCGGGCGGATGAGCGCGTTGGTGGCCACCAGATCCTCGAACCGGTCGCAGCGCATGGCCCGAAGCTTCTCGGTAGCCAGAGCCGACTCGAACTGGAAGACTCCGGACGTGCCCCCCCGGGCCAGCATCCGGTAGACGTCCTGGTCGTCCATGGGGACGTCGTCCATACTCTCGTAGACGTCGCCGGACTTGGGGTGGCGAAGCTCTCCCACCCGCTCCTTCACCATCCGCACGGCATCGGAGATGACGGTGAGGGTCTTGAGGCCCAGGAAGTCCATCTTGAGCATCCCGGCGTCCTCGAGACAGTTCATGTCGTACTGCGTCACCACCACCGTCCCGTCGGCGTCTCCTCCCGAGCCGGCGCCGTTGCCCCGGCTCTGCTGGGTACAGATGGGGACGTACTCGTCCAGGGGACCCGGGGCGATGACCACCCCGGCGGCATGGACCGAGGCGTGGCGGGAGAGGCCCTCCAGCGTCATGGAGTAGTCGAAAAGCTGGCGGTGCCGCTCGTCGGACTCGTAGAGCTCCTTCACCTCCCGGAGCTTCTTCACCGCCTCCTCCACGGTATAGCTCTTCCCCGGCTGGTTGGGGATCATCTTGGCGATCCGGTCCGTCTCACCCGGCTCGAAGCCCAGGGTCCGGCCCACGTCCCGGATCACCGCTCGGCTCTTCATGGTGCCGAAGGTGATGATCTGGCCCACCGCGTCCCGGCCGTACTTTTCCCGGGTGTATTCGATGACCTCGCCCCGGCGCTCGAAGCAGAAGTCGATGTCGATGTCCGGCATGGACACCCGCTCGGGGTTCAGGAACCGCTCGAAGAGGAGGTCGTAGGCCAGAGGGTCCAGATTCGTGATGCCCAGGGCATAGGCCACCAATGATCCCGCGGCGGACCCCCGGCCCGGACCCACCGGGATGTCCTGCTCCCGGGCCCAACGGATGAAGTCCCAGGTGATGAGGAAGTATCCGCTGTAGCCCGTCTCGGTGATGACGGAGAGCTCGAAGTCCAGCCGTTCCCGCACCTCGTCCGGAAGGGGAGTGCCGTAGCGCTCCTCGCACCCTCGGGTGGTGAGGTGGACCAGATAGTCGCTTTCCGTCTCGTAGCCGTGGGGGAGCGGGAATTCGGGGACGTGGTACTTCCGGGAGAAGGAGAGGTCCACCTCGTCGGCGATGCGGAGGGTGTTCTCCACTACGTCGGGCCGGTCCGGGAACCGCTCCACCACCTCCTGGCCGCTCTTAAAATAGAGCTCCTCGTCGTAGCGCATCCGGTTCTCGTCGTTCCGGTCCTTACCGAGCCCGATGCAGAGGAGAACGTCGTGAGCCTGATGGTCACCCGGCTTCAGGAAGTGGGCGTCGTTGGTGGCCACCACCGGAAGGTCCAGCTCTTCCGCCATCCGAAAGACCTTCCCGTTCAGCTCGTCCTGACCTTCCGTGTCGTGGGCCTGCACCTCCAGGTAGTAGCGATCCTGAAAGACGTTGGCGTACCACTCCGCCGCTTCCCGGGCCCCTTCGTCCTCCCCGTGGAGGAGGTGTCGCGCCACCTCTCCCGCCAGACACGCCGAGGTTACGATGAGCCCCTCGGAGTGTCGGGCCAGGACCTCCCGGTCCACCCGGGGCCGGTGGTAGAACCCCTCCGTGTAGCCGATGGACGAGAGCTTCACCAGGTTCCGGTAGCCCTCCATGTCCCGGGCCAGGAGCACCAGGTGGTAGTAGGGACTCCCGCCGGGAGCCCGGGTGGAACGGTCCGTCCGGTGCCCCGGAGCCACGTAGGCCTCCATCCCGATGATGGGCTTCAGATTTTCCTTTCGGGCTTCGGTCTGGAACCGCCAGGCTCCGAAGAGGCAACCATGGTCCGTGAGGGCCAGGGCCGGCATCTCGAACTCCTTGGCCCGGCGGATCATGTCTTCCAGACGATTGGCGCCGTCCAGAAGGGAGTATTCGGAGTGGGTATGGAGATGAACGAAGGACACGGCCCTCTGGTGTGATGAAGGTGGCGCAGGCGTCGATCCGAGCCCACAACCCCGTTCAGCGGGCGGGCCCGTTCCATGGTAATTCACTCCTCGCTCCGGCGGCAACGACGGAAACCCGACCGTCGCGGTAGAGCGCCACCGGGCCTTGCGCGACGGCGGCGCTGAGCCTTCTTGGGGGCCTCCGTGGCCCTGGGGTTCCGCCCCATGGCGGGTGCCTGGTCCCTCCCGCAGGCGTGTGGTAGGTTCCGTGGCCCGGGGCCCGCGGCGAGAGGCCCTTGGAGGGTTCCTGCGACCATGGAGGAGCTGGGGTGAGCGAGAAGGTCCTGGTGACCGGCGCCACGGGGAAGGTGGGTACGGAGGTGGTGCAGGGATTGGTGGCCCACGGCTGCGAGGTGAAGGCCGGAACCCGGCACCCCGCCCGCGCCCGGGAGCTCTTCGATCCCTCCGTCGAGGTGGTGGAGCTCGATTACGACCGGGCCGAAACGTACGACGCGGCAGTGCAGTGGGCCGACCGGCTCCTCCTCACCCCACCCCCCTTTGATCCCAACGCCTACGAGACCGTTAGCGCCTTTCTGGACTGGGCGGTGGCCTCCGGGACCCGTCACGTCACCCTCCTCTCCGCCATGGGGGTGGACCGGCGGGCGGACCTGGCGCTCCGAAGGGTGGAACGTCAGTTGGAGGAGGTGGGGGTGGAGCACACCATCCTCCGCCCCAATCTGTTCATGCAGAATTTCGCCCCGGGGTTCCTGGCCGATGAGATTCGGAGGGACGGGACCGTGTCACTTCCCGCCGGAGACGCAGAGGTGAGCTTCGTGGACACCCGGGACGTGGCCTCCGTGGCCATCCAGGCCCTTACCGGGGAAAAGCACTTCGCCAGGACCCACACCCTCACAGGCCCCGAGTCGCTCACGCTGGACCAGGCTGCCGGGATCATTGCGGAGACCTTGGGGAAGCCCGTCACGTACCGTCCCATCCAGGAGCCGGAGATGCGGGAGTTCCTGGAGGAAAGAGG
>SKZC01000459.1 GCA_007127575.1 Gemmatimonadota bacterium | reverse complement strand
CGGAGCTCCATCTGGCTCGCCCCGTAGCCAACTTTCTGGTGGGGGCCCCCCACCCGGACCCTCGGTTGACTCCGATCCTCTTGGGCGATCCTCCGGAGGAGGCCTTCTCCGCCCTTCCCGCCTGGAAAAGGAACCGGATGGCACGGCTCCTGGAGGAGGCCCAGGGATGGACCCGGCCCCTCCGCCTCCTCTTCCGAGGACGCCCGGGGGCGGGTCGGCACGCCACCGCCGCGGCGGTGACCCGGCAGGTGGGACTCCACCTCCTGGCAGCCGATCTCGAGGCCGGTCCTTCACAGAGGGAAGCTTCCGAGGAGCTCCTTGAGCTCCTCTTCCTGGAGGCACGCCTCCACCGACGGGTCGTATACTTGAACGGCGGGTCCCTTCCTTCGTCCTCCGGGGACTCGGTGACGTCCGGGAAGCTGAGATCGCTCATGGAACGGCATCCGGGGTGCGTGATCCTGGCACTCCCGGACGACGTCGGAGCTCGTCGGACTCCAGGGGGAGGCTGCGTCACCATCTCGTTTCCGGCGCCCCGGTACCGTCGAAGGCGCGCCGCCTGGCGACGTGCTCTCAGGGCACGCGCCACACCTCCGGAACCCGAGCTCACGGATCTCCTGGCGGACCGCTTTCACCTCATGCCACAAGAGGTGGCCTGGGCCTCCGATGAAGCGCGGGCCGCCCAGAGCCTGACGCGGGGGCCGGAAACCCGCGAACCCCTGGAGCAGGCTCGACTTCTCGCCGCGGCCAGAGCTCGCGCCGGTGAGGGACTGGCGGCTCACGCCCGCCGGGTGGAGGCGGCCTTCGCCTGGGACGACCTGGTGCTTCCCCGCGATCAAAAGCGCCAACTTCGAGAGATGGGCGGGCGGGTGGCAGGACGCCGCCAGGTCCTGGAGGACTGGGGGTTCCGGAAGAAGCTCTCCCTGGGCACGGGCCTCAATGCCCTCTTCGCCGGTCCCAGCGGGACGGGAAAGACCATGGCCGCCCAGGTCCTGGCCCGGGAGCTCTCGCTGGATCTCTACCGCATCGATCTCTCCCAGGTGGTCAGCAAGTACATCGGGGAGACGGAAAAAAACCTGGCTGGCGTCTTCGACGCCGCGGAGCGAAGCCAGGCCATCCTCTTCTTCGATGAAGCCGACGCCCTGTTCGGAAAGCGGTCCGAAGTGAAGGACTCCCACGACCGCTACGCCAACATCGAGATCAGCTACCTCCTACAGAGAATGGAGGAGTACGAGGGGGTGGCCGTTCTGGCCACGAACCTTCGACAGAACATGGACGAGGCCTTCGCCCGTCGTCTGGCCTTCCACATCCATTTTCCCCCGCCGGGGGAGGAGGATCGGATCCGGATCTGGCGGCGGGTCTTCCCGTCGGAGGTCCCGCTGGGCCCGGACGTGGATCTGGAGTTCATGGGCCGGCGGTTCCGCATCACCGGAGGAAACATCCGGAACGCCGCACTCGCCGCCTCCTTCCTCGCCTCCACAGACGGAACGGCGGTAGGGATGCGGCATCTGATCCAGGGGGTGCGGAGGGAGTTCCAGAAGCTGGGAAAGGTCTGTGTCCAGGCCGACTTCGAGCCCTATTACCACCTGGTGTCCGACGCGGTGGACGGGGGAGACGAAAGATGATTCGGGATCTGGACGCCACCCTCCAAGCCCTGTTGGAGTCTGAGGCGACTCCCGGATCCGAGCTGGCCGGCGCCGAGGTGGTCTTCGACCTCCCGGATGCAGAGTGGAGGGCGGGGCTCAGCCAGCTCACGGTGAACTGTTACCTCTACGACATCCGAGAGAACCCGGGGCTCAAGACCGCCGAGCCCCTGCGCCTCCGGTCCGAGGACGGCGCCCGGGGAAGCTGGATCCGCCCCCCGGTGAGGATCGACTCCCGGTACTGCATCACCGCCTGGAGCACGGCCAGCGAAGACCCGGTCCTGGAGGAGCACCGGGTCCTGAGCCAAGTGCTCCGGATCCTCCTTCGCAATCCAACCCTCCCTCCGGAGGCCCTTCAGGGCTCGCTGGCCGATCAGATCCCCCCATACCCGACCGTGGTGGCGGCCACCGACGGACTGGAAAACCAGCCCGACTTCTGGGGGGCTTTGGACCAGCAACTGAAACCGTCCCTCAACTACGTGGTGACGCTGGCCATGATGTTGGACGAGGTGCCGGAGGAGGACGACCTCGCGCCGGTGGTGAGCGAGGTGGTGGTGGAGAGCGAGCACCGCGCCGAGTTGGAGGAGGAGGAGGACGAAGAGTAGACGAGGGTGCCGGAGTGCAGAGTGCATCCGGCGGAATGTGACCCGAAAGGAGAAGAGCCATGAGCTTCAACGTGGGCATCAACGTCCTGGAAGTTGACGGACGCGTCGCGCCCAGCATCCAGGCGGCCCCCACCTCGCAGACGGGATTCATCGTCCGGACGGATCGGGGGGTTCCCGACCACGTCCGGCGAATCACCAGCTTCAAACAGTTCACCCAGCTCTTCGGCTCCTACCGGGACGATGCCCACGGCGCCTTTGCGTTGAAGGGCTTCTTCGACAACGGGGGGACGGTGGCCTACGTCACTCGGGTGGTGCGCACCTCCGGGACAAGCCCGGCGACGACGGCATCCCGGGTCCTGGAGGACGGGACCGACCCGGTCCTCACCATCCGGGCCGGGTACCGTGGCGAGGAGGACCCCGGGGCCTGGGGGAACCGGATCGGGGTACGGATCGCCCCCAACCCACGTCCCTCCCTGGCGGACGATACGTACGACCTCTTCGTCACCCTGGACGGAGAGGAGGTGGAAGCGTGGGAGGCCCTCAACGTAAACGCGGGCCAGAACGGAGAGCCGGGTCGCCGGCCCACCACCACTCTGAACGACGAGGTCTCCGGCTCCAAATACATCACCGTGGAGGTCCCCGACTCCACCACCACCAACCCGGAGCCCACCTCGGGCCACGACGACGCCGACGAGGACGACGTGGTGCTCCTGGAGGGAGGAGCCGACGACACCGCCCCTTCCGCCACGGCTCTCTCCAACGCCTTCGAACGTTTCGACACCTACGACGTTCAGCTCATCTGTTGCCCGGAGAGCTCTTCGGACACGGTGGTCACGGCGGGGCTCACCTTCAGTGAGAACCGAGGCGACTGCACCTTCCTGGGAGCCACCCCGGAGAACCACGACCGGGAGGCGGCCCGAGACTACGGCCAGGACTTTCAGGGCGAGAAGGTCTACGGCGCCCTGTACTTCCCCTGGATCAAGGTCACCGATCCCCGTGGAGGCCGGAGGTGGGTCCCCCCCACCGGCCACGTGGCCGGTGTCTATGCCCGTACCGAGCGCGAACGCGGTGTGTGGAAGGCACCGGCTGGAAACGCCGCCAGGGTGAACGGGGCTCTCGACATCCGCGAGCACATTTCCAACGTGGATCACACGGATCTGGTGAAGAACGGTAGCGTGAACGCCATCCGCTTCGTGCCGGGCCAGGGGATCGTGGTGGACAGCTCCCGGACGCTGAGCACCAGCCCGCTGTGGCTGTACGTGAACGTGCGACTCCTCTTCAACTTCGTGAAGAGCTCGCTCAAGGACGGGCTTCGCTGGGTGGTGCAGGAGCCGAACGACGACCGGCTCTGGAACAAGGTGAAGTTCAACACCATCCGCCCCTTCCTCATGGGGCTGTGGCGAAGGGGGGCCTTCGGGCCCGGCTCCGCCGACGAGGTCTTCACCATCAAGATCGACGAAGAGAACAACCCTCCGGAGAACATCCAGCAGGGCATCTTCACCGCCGAGGTCTACTTCTATCCCAGCCGTCCTGCAGAAACGGTGATCATCACCGTGGGCCAGCAGGAGGGTGGTGGAAGCAGCGGCGAGTCGTGATTCCTCCTCCCGGTCCACGGGGTGGTGAGGACGGCCCGCGGACCGGGAGGGAGCCCCACATCGGAAGAGGAGAGGAGAGACCATGTCCGAATTCGGATTCACAGAGGCATACCGCACCAACGAGTTCGTGGTTGAAATCGAGGGGATCGAGAGCCCCGGCATCACCAGCGTCAGCGGCCTCACCGAGGGCGAGGTGGAGGCCATCGACCAGCCCGACGGAGGCTCGAACATCACCCACAAGATCAGCTCGGGACTCATCACATACGACGATGTGACCCTGGAGCGAAACATGGACGGCACACAGGCCGATGAAGACTTCAAGGCCTGGTTCGAAGCCATGTTCGATCTCGACGGCACGGGAGTGGGTTCCCAGCTCCGTCGGAATGGCTCGGTGGTGAAGTACCAGTTCGGTGAGGAAGTCATGCGGTTCGCCTTCGAAGGGGCCTGGATCAAGTCGTCCCGCTTCAGCGACCTGGACGCCGGAAGCTCGGAGCTCATGAAGCAGACCATCACCCTCGCCATCGAGCGAATGTACCGGGTGTGAGGCCGGACCGGCTTCGCGTCCGACTGGACGGGCATGAAGGGGTCCGCGAAGGGTCCCCGCACCCGTCGCTATGAAGGGATACGCTCATGCAACCCCAACACGAGTTTACGGTGGAGCTGCCCATCGGAGTCGCCGACGACCGAGGGCAGCCCCATAAGCGGGCCGCCATCCGGAAGATGCGTGGCCACGAGGAGTCCCTCCTCTACGACCGGACCCTGGGCCCTACCGCGCTGGCCAGTCAGCTCATCGCGGGAACCCTTCTCCGCGTGGGTGAGATCGCTGAGCCCGGCCCGGATCTTGTGGACCGGATGTACAGCGCGGACAGGAACTTCCTCCTCCTCCAGATCCGCCGGATCACCCTGGGGGATCGGCTCACGGCAGGATACCTCTGTCCAGCGTGCGGAGAGGACGTGTCCGTGCTGGAGGATCTCGGGGCCGTGCCGGTGCGGGAGCTCGATGACGATGAGGACCCCGAGTCCATCGAGGTGGGCCTGGAGGACGGGTATACGGACCGGGAGGGCAACGTGCACTCCACCGTCGTCCTCCGACTTCCGCGCGGCGACGATGAGCTCTTCGTGGCCTCCATGCTGGACCACGCCCCCATGAAGGCCGCGGACGCCCTCACCGTTCGCTGCATCCAACGCTTCGGGACCCTTCCTGCCACCGAGCTTCAGGCCTACGGGGTCGCCATCCTCCGGGATCTGACCCTGGGAGATCGGCTTCGCATTCAGCGAGCTCTCACGGATGAGGCCCCCGGGGCGAGCTTGCGGCGAACCCTCCGATGCGGGGCCTGCGGATCCCGGTTCGAGCGCCTGTTGGACGTCTCCGATTTTTTTTTGCCGTGCTAGGCCAAGGGTCCCGTCTCCGGCAGGAGATCTTCTACCTCGCCTATCACCTTCATTGGGGATGGGGGGAAATCATGTCCTTGGACATGGGTGAACGAAAGGCCTTCGTCAGAATGCTGGCGGAACGGGTGGAGGCCGAGAACCAGGCCCTGGAGTCCGTGCGTGGCCGGATGGGGATGGCCCGATGATGAGTCCCGGGCCAGGAAAACGACGGAGCTCCAAGCCCTCGACCCGTGGGGTGGAGCTCTCCGGTCCCGAGGGCGTCTCTCGCCGGGCCTTTGCCTCGCCGGGGGCGCTCCCCCGGGTTTTGGATTCCGTGCTCCTGCGGGGAGCGACTCGACGGCTCCGGGCCGACCCTCCCGGTAGCCTCCGCCGTCGGCCACAACTCCCGTGGTCGGACGCCCCGTCCGCACCGGTGCCGGGAGCCGCTCCCGGGCACGCGGTTTCCCCGAGGTCAGGGGCTGGAACCCCGGACCGCAGTGCTCGCCGTGAGCGTCCCGACGCTACCGGGCCAACGGCCCTCGGGGCCTCCGAGAATCCGGACTCTGCTCCCTCCGGAGACCTGGCCGGCAGAGCTCCGGATCCATCCGCCACCCCGTTGCGCTTCCACCATCCCCCGCTCCCGAGCCGGAGAGAAGAGGTGCATCCGGAAGGGTTGCACGGCGGGGAGGAAGGGCGAGGGGAGCTCGGCCCTGGATCGGATTCCCCCACTTCCTCCGGTACGAGGCGCGGACGTCCCCCGGAGAAGCGGTGGACGAATGAGGAGAAGGAAGGGCATCGCCCCCCCCGTCGAGAGGATAGGAAAGAGCTGGGAGATGGCGAACCGACCTCCTCGCGGCGCGAAGATGCCATGGAGGATGAGCCCGGACACGATCCCACCTCCCTCTTCATTCCCCTTCCTTCGGCGGCTCCCCCCTTGCTCCCGGCCGCCTTCATGCCCGGGACGTTTCCACGGGGCTCGGAGCGCCGGGACGAAGGCGTCCCCCCCGGTGGCGGCCACGCCTCAGGCGCAGGAGACCGCCGCCACCTCCCGGAACGGGGGGACCAGGGCGAAGTGGCTGGCGGCTCTGGGGCACCCCCGAATCCGCTCCCTGAACCCCGCATCGTCCCCCGCTCGGGGCCCGGGACAGCGGAGGGGGGCCAGCTCTTCCGGACGAACCCTACCACCACGTCTCCACCCGTGCCGGAGCCGGCCCACCCTTCGAGCCCGGGAGGCTTCGGTCCCACCCAGGGGCCCGGGTCTCCCGACCAGGAGCCCTCCAGGCCCTTCGCTCCAAGCCCGTCCAGGAACGCCCTGGAGCTCATGGCCCGGATCACGGATGAAGGGCGTGGGGACGCCAGGAGCGGGGCCTCTCGTGGAGGCCGCCGGAGCCATGCCGGAGGCGAGGAGACTCGGACGGACCCTGTCGGCTCCGGCAAGCGCGGGACGCCTGGAGGACGGGGAAGGCCATCCCGAGAGGTCATCCAGGAGATAACCCGGGATGAGGTGGTTCGGGCCCTGGCGGCCCGGATGGAGACGGCGGCACGAGAGGAGCGCTTCCGTCAGGGCAAGCTTCGGTGACCGGCGATTCGTAGAGGGAAGAGTAGAGCGAAAAGAGGAGATGGAGATGCGACAACAGGTGCTTCGAGGGTTTCTGGCCAACGTGGAGGCGCTGCCTCCCCTCATCGTCTCCTTCCAATTCAATCCGGACTCCATATCGGACAAGAAGGATGTGAAGTACACCGACCGGAACTCGGACCTCTGCGGCCTGGCCCCGGAGAAGGTCTATACCGGAGGCGGACACCGGACCATCTCCTTCGATCTCCAGCTCCAAGGCCTGGAACGAGGGCTCAACGCGGTGAACCCCCTCCCTCTGGACAATGGCGTGGCCACCGAGCTGGCCAAGCTGCGCTCCTTCCTCTATCCGAAGGCGGACGCGTGGGGGACGCTGGGGGGCCTCCTGGGCGGGGACGAAGGACGCCGACTCCAGTCTCCTCCCACCTGCCTCTTCGGATTCGGCACCCGGGTGCTGGAGTGCGTCCTCACCGAGCTCACGGTGAACGAGACCCAGTTCAACTCGGCCCTCTCGCCGGTCCGGGCGGAGGTGGGAGTCACCCTGGTGGTGAAGGAGGAGCGAGGTCACCCGCTCTTCGAGGCCGACAAGGCCCGACGCAACGCGCTGGCGGGGTTGGGCCTCCAGAATGTCCGGGTCACCGGGCCCGACTGGCCGCCGAGCTGACGAGGGAGGTGGAATGAGCACGAGACGAACGTCCCGCTACCATGCGTCGCGACGCTACGAGGTGGACGGAGTGGTGACCCTGGGTCAACGCCTTCAGGGACATCCGCCCGAGTTCTCCGACTCGGTACGACACACCGTGGTGGGAGGAGAGACCCTGGACAGCCTGGCGAAGCTGTACTACGGCCGGGAAGACCTCTGGTGGCGTATCGCGGACATGAATCCGGAGCGGTTCCCCCTGGACTGGCAACCCGGAGACGTCGTGGTGATCCCCCCGGTTCGAATCGCCACCCGTACCCCCAGGAGCTGAACGGTGTCACGGGATCTCTTCTTCCGCACCACCGTCCGGGCCGGGGGCACCGACCACGATCTATCTCACGATCTCACGTCGCTCCAGGTCGAGGAGGCGGAAGGGAAACCGAGTCTGCTGGTTCTCCAGATCTCGGACCCCTACAAGGTCTTCGGTCACGCGGTGCAGGAGGGGATGGAGGTGGAGGCGGAGTTGGGAACGGTGACGGACCACTCCCTGGTGTTCCGCGGGCGGATCCACCAGGTGGACGCCTCCTTTCCCACGGACGACATCCCCCGGGTGTCAGTCCGGGCCCACGACAACGGG
>SKZC01000042.1 GCA_007127575.1 Gemmatimonadota bacterium | reverse complement strand
CCAGGAGATCTACCGGGAGATGGCGGGGTGGATGGACCGGATGAGCTGGATGGACCGCCTCCTCCTGGGCCGGTACCGGCGGAGGCTCCTGACCCGGGCCAGTGGACGTACGCTGGACGTGGCCTGCGGGGTGGGGACGAACCTCCCGTACCTCCCGGATGGGACGGAGTACGTGGGGGCGGACCTGAGCCCACACATGCTTCGGAGGGCCCTCCGCCGTCACGGACACGGGGTCCGTAGCGGCGCCTTCCAGGCCATGGATGCGGAGAGGCTGGCCTACCCCGACGCCTCCTTCGACACCGTGATCTCCTCCCTTTCCACCTGTACCTTCCCGGATCCCGGCGCCGCCCTCCGGGAGATGGCCCGGGTCCTCCGGCCCCAGGGGCGGATCCTCCTCCTGGAGCACGGCCGGAGCCGGGTCGAACCGCTGGCTCGGATTCAGGACCGGCTGGCCCCTAGACACTTCCGAAAGCACGGCTGTCGCTGGAACCAGGAACCGGTGCAGGTGGTGGAGGAGGCGGGGCTCCGGATCGTTCGTCACCAGCGGGGATTCCTGGGCGTGTTCACCCTCCTGGAGGTCGGTGGCTCGAACGCGGCATCGGTTCAGAGCGGGGGCTCCAGGACGGCATAGGAAAAGCCCGTGGCTCGGCCGGAGAGCACGACTTCGAAGTCCCGGCTCTCGCCGGGCGCGGGGGCGGAAACGGTCACCGTCTCCCGGCCCACCTCCTTTCCGTCGTCGTGGAAGGTGAAGCGAAGTGAGACCGTGGTGCCCGCCTCCGCAACGTTTCCGGTGACGCGCCCCAGCACCTGGGTCTCCGCCGGGCCCGTCTGGAAGATGAGGCCCTCCACGTAGACCGGAAGCTCCTCCACCCGGTCCAACCCTCGGGCCGCCCCTTCCTCATCCCCCACCTCCAGAAGGGCTCGCGCCGCGATGAGCCCCACGTTCTCGTTGAGAGGGTCCAACTCCAGAAGGGAGGCGGAGACGTCCACAAGCTGCTCCCACGCCTCGCCGGCGAAGAGGGCGTTCAGGTAGTTGAACCAGGCGTCGCGGGAACGGGGCCGGAGCTCGGTGAGTCGCCGGAAAGCCTCCCCGGCCCTCTGGTACTCCTGAGCCCGGAAGAGGGCCACGCCCAGGTTGAAGACCTGAGTAGCCTCCATCTCTCCCTCGGAAAGGAGCCCGTCATAGATCTCCCGGGCCTCCTCCCGATTCCCCTGGCCCGTGAGGGCGGCGGCCAGGTTCTGGCGGAGCTGCGGGCTGCCTCCGTCTCGATCCAATTGGCTCCGAAGGAGGGGCTCCGCCTCCTGGAACCGCTCCACCAGGAGGAGGACGTCGGCCAGGGATTCCTCCAGGGCCCAACGGGCCTGTCGGCGACTCTCCACTTCCTCCTCTTCCAGGACCCGGGTGGCGGGCTCCCGCTCCAGCCCCTGCACCCCGGCCTGCAGCACGTCGGCGGCCTCCTCGTACCGCCCTTCCGTGGAGAGGAGCATCCCCAGGTTCCGGTGGGCCTCCGCCCGAAGGTCGTACATCCGGATGGCCCCGTACCAGGCCTCAATGGCCTCGTCCACGTGGGCTTCCGCGTACGCCTCACTCCCCTCATTGAAGGCCTCCGCCCAGGCCGCCTCCCGTTCCGGCTCGATGTCCAGCTCGTAGGCGGGATAGATCTCCTGAGCCCGGGCGAGGAGGCGGTCCGCTTCCTCCCACTCCCCGATCCGGGTCGAGGCCACGCCGGCCAGGAAGTAGTGGATGGGGTTCTCCGGGTCCTCTTCAATCCCCTCTCGGGCCTGGGCCAGGGCCCGGTGAGGCTCGTCGGTGCGGAGGTAGAGGGCGGCGGTCTGAGAAAAGCGGGTCTCGGCAGGAGGAGTCCCGGGTTCGTAGACGATACCGGTGGGGGAGATCACGGGGCCGGAGGGGCCGCTGCCGGAGACACACCCTCCCAGGGACACGAGAAGGGCCAGGGCGGCAGCCGACGCGAGCTTGGGTGGGAAGGGCGGCGTCACCAGGGATACGAGAGCCAGAAGATCACCGCCATGGGCACCCGGATCCCCTGCTCCCGGGCCGGGCGGAAAGTAGCGATGTCCGTGAAGAGCCGAAGGGCCGCGTCGTCCACCTGCGGGACTCCACTGGACCGGTTGATCTCCGCCCACTCCACCGAACCCCGCTCATCGATCCAGACCGAGATGCTGACGGTCCCGCCGGGACCCTCGTCCAGCTCCCCTCCACGGAAGTTGCGCTGGAGGAAGGCCCCCACCTCCGCAGGGTTCCGCACCAGAATCCAGCTCGAGGGGGAATGGAAGGCCAGCTCGGGCCGGAGGGCGGAGAGGCGACTCAGGTCCATAGCCTCCTCGTCCGTCAGTGCCTCCAGGTCCGGGAGGGTGGCGTCCCGCCCCGCCCGGGACTCGCCTGCCTCGGAGCCGCTGGACTCGTCCAGAACCGATGCGTCCTCCCGCTCCGTCACCGGCTCCGGTTCCACGATCTCGGGAGTGGGAGCCGGACGGTCGCCGAATCCCTCTCTCAGGGCCTCCTCCAGGGTGGGAAAGTCGCCCTCCACCTCACCGAGCCCCTCATCGCCGGAGTCTGAGCCCTCGGTATCTTCGCCGTCCGCCTCTTCCTGAGGCTCCGGCTCCGGATCGGGGATGCTTCCCACGATGGGGGGCGGTCCCCCACCCCCTGCCGGTAGGGAGGCCAGGGCCAGGACCTCGATCTGGGCTCCGTCGCCGGACCGCTCCAGATCTATCTCCGAGCGATCCCAGGTGGGGGATCCGAGGAATAGAAGTGCGTGGAGGAGGACCGCCACACCGACGCACCGGTGCAACCGCCCTCGCCATTCGGCCTTGAAGGCGTCGTTGGCCGTATGGATCCGCCACTGGCCGGGATCCGGGGTCACGGGTCCTGACGTCATCGCACTCTCGGAGGAGGCGGGTGAAGGAACCGTCGTGAAACCGCCTGGGGTCTCGCCGGCGACGTAAGGGGAGTCGTCGCCGGGGGAAGCCCCTCAACAATCACGCTAAGGGGCACTTCGCCCCAGCGCAACAACTCTTGATCTCGAGGGTGGGGTCGTGCAGGATTCTAGGGTGGGTCGGCACCCTCGCGCCGCCGTGATCCCGGCGGAGTCGCGCGTCTGAAGGAGCCGGAGAGCGCAGTCCATGAGCATCCGCGTCGGACCCCTCGTCACCGCCCTCTCGGTCTTGGGGCTGCTGGCCTGGCTGGCGGTGCGCACCTCCGCCGGACCCCTTCCGGGGGCCCTGGCGGGGAGTGGGAGCACAGGGTCTGCGGACGCCCTGGCCACCGGCGAAAGGGGGCCGCCTCACTGCACCGCGCCTCTTCTGTGGCGTGTGGCCGAGGTGGATCCCGAGTTCGGTCTCCAGGACGCCCAGGCTCTGGAGGCGGCGGCGGAGGCCGCCCAACTCTGGGCCGACGCCGTGGGACACCCTCTCTTCCAGCACGACCCGGACGACGGCTTTCCCATTCGCTTCATCTTCGACGAACGACAGGCCCGGGCGCAGGAGCGACGCGTGGCGGAAGCGGAGATTCAGGACGAGCGGCAGGCCCTGGAGAACCGTCGGGACGCCATGACGGAGGACCGGGAGCGGCACCAGGAGGAGCTGGCGGACCACCGGGAGCGACTCCAGGAGCTGGAACGGGACGTCATGCGCCACAATGCCCGGGTCCGGAGCTGGAACCAGGAAGGGGGCGCTCCCTCCCAGGTCCATGCCGAGCTCCAGGAGGTGGCGGACCGCATCGACCGCCGGCAAGAACGCCTTCGGGAGGAGGAGAGGACGCTGGGCCGGGAGGATGCTCGCCTGAGGGAGCGGGAGGATGAGTTCAACCAACGGGTGGATGCCCACAACCGTGACTGGGACCGGCTGGAGGAGCGCTTCCCGCCCAGCGCCGTGGAGGCGGGGGTCTACCGGGAGGAGGTTACCCAACGGGGCGGTCGGACCGTGTCGGTGGCCCGGGAGATCCGGATCCACCGCTTCGATGGCTGGAACCACCTGGTCCGGGTCCTGGCCCACGAGCTGGGACACGCCCTGGGTCTCGGGCATACCGCCGCCGCCGACGCCCTCATGAGCCGGGAGCACGGGGAGGAGGGAGAGGCCACAGGGACGCCTCAGGTGGTGGCGGCGGACCTGGCGCTACTTCGGGAGAGGTGTCCAGAGTTCTAGAAGATGGGGATCAGGGCCATGGGGCGACGAGCCATCCGTCACGACGGATTTCCGGATTCCGGGAGGAGGCAGGATTGTGGGGAACGCCGGCATGCGAACCTCCGGGACGATCATGATGCGGGTGTTCCTGCTCCTGTGCTCAGCGGAAACGGAGGGGATAGAGGCGGACCGACTCGACTCCAAGCTCGTCGACCCAAACCCCGAGGACGTAGCGCTCTCCCATCTCCACCGGCGGATCCTGGTGCGGGAACCCCGTTCGGCTCATGCCTGCGGGTAACGAGACGCTCCTCTCATAGGACCCGTCCGGCGAAAAGCACCAGTACGTGGGGGGAGTCGTCTCCGTGAGACCGTACCGCTCGGCGCACACCCGGCCCGCCCGATCTGCTTCCAAGGAACGGAACGGCGGCCGGCCTGAGCTCACCCCCCTCACCCTGCACAAGGGCTGATTCCGAGCCTCCCACGGAGGCCAAGGGCAGGTATTCGGCCTCTCCTCGGAGGAAGATCCGCTGAAGACTCCGGTCGAAGGCCAACACCGAATCTCCGGCCACAGTCGCCACGAAGTCCACCGACCGGAACCCGCCCGGCGCTTCCCCGTCCCCCCCGACCCGGGCCATCACACTCCCATCGTGGTCGAAGTAGCGGAGCTCCCGAGAACCTCGGTCCGCCACGACGATCCCTCCGCCCCCCGAACGAGCGGCCCCGCGTACCTGCTGAAGAAGGGTGGATGCTTACCACGTGTCCCCACCTGGGTGATCAGCCAACTTCAGGCGCATAACATGGATTTTCAGCGATTCGGACTCCGCGTCCCACGACACCCGGCCGATGAGTTGCTCACCGAAAAGGTTCGTGAATTGACCCTGTTCGAACCGCGCCGTGGCCAGAACGACGTGCTCCTCCGGATCGATGGCGGTCACCTTGGCATCCGTCCACAGGTCCGGGTCTTCCATGGCGAACCCGTGAGGATCCGCACCAGATGGACGAACCGCCTCCGCCCAGTTGGCGCCGGGTACGTTCGCCACGGCCCAGAGCACACCGTTCGAGTCCTCCTGCACCGAGACCAGTGCGGGACGAGGAGGTGGAGGTCGGTTCGGGACCGGCTCGGGCGGCTGGAAGGCGGGATCACTCCACCTCATACTGTCGAGGCGGTCTCCACCGAGACTCCACCGCTCGATCTGGAAACGGCTCCATCCGGCAATCCATAACTCTCCATCCGCCCTCGGCGTGATGGTGCGAAGAAGGTCGAACGGGTCACGCGTCGAAGCGATGGGGTAGGTGGGCTCCCCAAAGGATCGTACCCGACGGCCGTCCGGCGCCACCACATGGGCGGAGGTTCCGAAGTACTGGGGTGAGAAATCGTACCCGCTCATCAGAATCGAGTCGCCCGGGAGCGAGAACAACTCGAATCCCGCTGCTGGCTCCGTGAGGGGGATGGTCCGCACCAGATTCAACCCGGAGTCGAAGATGCTTATCCTGCCGACCAATCGGTCGATGACGAGCAATCGTCCCGCTTCGTCTATATGGAGGCCCTGGGCCCAACGAAACTCTCCCGGCCCGTCACCCTCCCCTCCCACCGACTGCAGAAAGGTGCCTTCGGGTCCAAACACCTGAACCTGGGTGGCCGGCCGGGAGATGACGTAGAATCGACCATCCTCGTCCACGTCCATGAGCAGGCTTTCTGACTCGATCAAACCACCGCCTTCCGGATCTCCGAAAACTGCCACGGGGGTGGCTACCACCTCGCATGGCTCGCAGGCCTCCCCAAGAAGAGGTGCCTCTTGCCCGTGAACGCTCTGTCCCGGAGCCAGGAGGAGGATCACGAGGAAGCCAGCGGACGGAGGCGCAAGGGTGGAGCCCCGGAAGAGGAGGCCCAACAGCGTTGACGGTAGCATGTCCCTTGACCCTCCCGGGACGTGATCGCCGACTCATCGCCTGCGCTCGGAGACCCTTCCGAATCCCCGGCGGCGTCGGGCTCCGCTGACACGCGCAGATAAACGCAAACTACCCCCCCCCACCTGCCCGTCAAGAACATTCGCGTCCCCACGCCGCTGGCTTCGCCCCCCCACTCCGTGCCCGGAGTACCCCTTCCGACCCGGTCCCCCCTAGATTCTCTTCCACACCCGAACTTCGTCCCCCGTATCGTTGGGACCGCCCATGCCCCCCCTCCACCTTTCCCTCTTCCGGTTCGCACTCCTCCTGGCCCTCGCCGCGGGGCCCGCCACCGCACCGCCGGCCGCAGCATGGGTGGTCGAGGCGCCCGCTCCCACCTGGGCGCCGGAAGACGACCCGCCTCTCTGGATTGTGACCCACGAGGGGACGACGGTTTACCTCATGGGCTCGGTCCACATGCTCCGGCCCGAAGCCTACCCTCTGGACGAAGCCCTCACCCGGGCCTTCGAGGCCTCCCGGACGGTGGCCTTCGAGCTGGACCTGGCGGAGATGCAGGCCGGGGCCGCGGCCATGATGCAGAGGGGGAGCTTTCAGGGTGCCGAATCCCTTCGGGACCACGTCAGCGGCGAGACGTTCGAGGAGCTGGAGGCGCGGATGGGCCCCCTGGGGATCCCGCCCCCCCTGTTGGAGGGGATGAAGCCCTGGATGGCCGCCCTCCTCCTTTCGGCTCTCATCGTTCAGGAGGCGGGGTTCGAGGCGGAATCGGGCATCGACCTCCACTTCTATGAGCTGGCTCGGGAGGGCGGAAAGGAGATCGTGGCGCTGGAGACGCTGGAGGACCAGATCGACGTCTTCGACGGGCTTCCCCTGGAGGCCCAGGTGGCCTACCTGGAGACCACCCTGGACGAGCTGGACGACGCGGTGGACCGTTTGGAGGAGATGACGGCCCTCTGGGAGACGGGCCGGGCCGAGGAGCTGGCACACGTCCTCAACGAGTCGTTGGAGGGTCATCCTGAGCTCGAGGAGCGGATCCTCCACCAGAGGAACCGAAACTGGATTCCTCATATTGAGGAGCTTCTGGCGGGCCCGGATACGGCCATCGTCATCGTGGGGATGGGGCATCTGGTGGGAGAGGGGAGTGTGATCCACCTCCTCCGTGAGCGGGGCTATCAGGTGGAGCGAGGAGGAGGGGGCGGGTGAGGGCCCTCACGATGAGGAACCGGGCGGGTAACGGAGTTCCCAGGAGGATCCTCCTGGGCGGCTGAGGTGGAGGGCAGCTTCAACGCGGCAGCCTCACTGACAACCGCGAATCACTTGGTATCGGTGCACGAGAGGGACGTCGTATTCGCCGAGGGTGGTCGCCCAGACCTCCTCGGTGGTGGCCCGCAGAATGCGCATACGTGGGCCCCACGGCAGTTCGCTGCTCCTCCCTTCCCCGACGTGTAGCGTCCCGATCCGCTCGCCGCCCGCATCATACACTTCCCAATGGTCGATCCGGTCTTCCGTGAGTTCCCGAAGGAGCCACATCGACCCGTCATGGCCGGCCACCACCTTTCGTACGGGAGGGTGGAACTCCGGGAAGGAGATGGCATCCCGCGCCTCCTGACGCCTTCGCTCCATGGCCGGACCATCCTGCGGCTGGCCTGGACCCTGTCCCCGGGAGGGCGAAAAGTCTCCGGCATGGTAGGCCGCGAACTCCTCCCTGAGCCGGTCCCGCTGCGTCCTGGTCACGGGTTTTGGCTCGTAGGAGATGCTGCGTTGGAGCAACGTATCCCCCTCGATTCCGATCGTAAGGAGTTCGAAGCTACTTTGACCCCCCGCTACTTGGACATTTCCGGTGAGGACGACCGAGGCCCCGTCGGGACTTGCCGTCACCGGAAGCCAGGAAAGGTCGTGCCAGCCGTGGAGCGGATGTTCGGCTAGGAGCTCCTCGACCACCCACGTCGGCGCACGCTCGATCATGGCGATGGTATCCACCACCGCCCCGGATGGGGAAAAACGCATAAGGGGAGCGGGGTCCGTTCCGAAAAAGCCCGCACCGCGGTCGTCTCTGGTGAGGACAATCT
>SKZC01000472.1 GCA_007127575.1 Gemmatimonadota bacterium | reverse complement strand
CGGCGCCTACCGGTAAACCTGGACGCTCCCGAAATGGAAATCCGGGTTGAGCTGGCGGGGCCGAGGCTCCGGGTAGGGCTGGAGCTGGTTCCCGGAAGCCTCCATCGCCGTCCGTTCCACCGTCACCGCCACATGGCTGCCCTCAAGGCCACTGTAGCCGCCGGCCTCCTTCGGGTGGTGGGATTCCGGTCCGGGGATCGCCTTTTGGATCCCATGTGCGGCGGAGCCACCATCCCGGTGGAAGCTGGGCTGGCGGCCCGGGCACGCCCCCTCCGTTCCGGCGCCACGGAGCGGCTGCAAGCTTTGGGGCTCCACGAACCCGCCCTGGCCCAGGAGGTCTGGTCCGCCCTGGAGAGCACCGCCGCGAACGCCCCACCCCCTCCTCCCATTCTGGGACTGGACGTCTCCCCGGTCCACGTGGTAGAAGCCCGAGCCAACGTCCAAGCCGCCGGTCTGGAGGACACGGTTGAGATCCGCCGGGGGGACGCCACCCGGATCTCCGGGATGGGACGGGTAGACCGGATCATCATGAATCCACCATACGGACTGCGGGCCGGCCGACCCTCCCTCCTCCCAACGCTGTACAGCGGGGCTCTGACTGAGGCCCGGCGGCACCTGGCTCCAGGAGGCCGTATCGTCCTGCTGAGCCCCGCTCTTCGCGTCGTGCGCAAGGCCGCCCACGCTGCGGATCTGGCCGTGGAGGCTACGCGATCCGTGAGCCTGGGCAAGCTCACCGCAGTGGCGTTTCTCCTGCGGCCCGCCTGACGAGGAGACCCCGATCCATGAAGTCCTACGGTGCCTTCATCCGGGAGCAGCGCCCCCTCCTGGCGTTTGGTCTCCTCCTCACGCTGGCCTCCAGCTTTGGACAGACCTTTTTCATTTCCCTCTTCCTGCCCGACATCACCCGGGAGTTCGAGCTGTCCTCCCAGGCATTCGGAACGCTCTACGCCCTGGCCACGTTGGCCAGCGGGCTCCTTCTCCCTGCGGCGGGGCGCTGGATCGACCGGATCCCCCTGGACCGATTTACGGCTCTGGTCCTGGGAGGCCTGGGCGCCTCGGCGCTCCTTCTGAGCCGAGCTGAAGGGCTCGTTCTCCTGGCCGTGGCTCTGTTCGCCCTGCGCCTTACCGGTCAGGGGCTCTCCAGCCACACCGGGCTCACCACCATGGCCCGATATGTCCGGGCCGGGCGGGGGAAGGCGCTGAGCATCGCCTCCCTGGGCTTTCCGACTGGGGAGGCCGTGCTCCCCCTTCTGGTGGCGGCGGCTCTCGGTGTGGTGGGCTGGAGAAACCTGTGGATCCTGGCAGGAGCCATCGCACTGCTGGGGCTACTACCCCTGGCTCAGATCCTTCTCCGGAGGGCTCGAGTGGAGACGGACCCGCAGCGACTGGCAGCGATCCGAGCCTCCCAGGAGACCACCGGACCTGGGGAACTCGACTCCAGCACCCGTGAGGATCTCACCTCAGCCGGGGGAAGCCGTCCTGACGTCCCCGCCCACAGGGCCGGTTGGACCCTTTCCCAGGTCCTTCGGGACCTCCGGTTCTGGCTCCTCCTCCCCGCCGCGGTGCTGCCCCCCTTCTGGGCCACCGGGCTCATCCTCTACCAGTCCGCGGTGGCCGAGGCGCGAGGCTGGACCCTGACACTTATGGCCTCGGCCTTCGTTTCCTTCGCCGCTGCCCGAGTGGTCTTCTCCCTGGTGGCGGGCCCCGGGATTGACCGATGGTCCGCCCGGACCCTCTTCCCGTGGGCCGTCATCCCCATGGGGGGCGGGGTCTTGTTCCTGGCCCTGGGGAGCGCCCCCTGGATCGCCTTCGTATACATGGGCCTACTGGGGACCTCGCTGGGGGTAAGCTCCAACGTGAAGACGGCGCTATGGGCCGAGCTCTACGGAACCTCGCACCTGGGTGCCATCAAGAGCCTCGATGGCGGGATCATGGTGCTGAGCACCGCAGCGGCGTCCCTCTTCGTGGGTACGCTGGTGGAGGCTCCCGGGGGGATGCCGCAGGTCCTCTGGTCGGCGGTAGCCTCGACGGGGGCGGGGTGGCTTTTGGCCCTCTACGCTCTTCGCCGTTCACGCTAGCTCGACGGGCTTCCAGTCCGGATTCCGTTCCAGGAAGAACCGCATCCCGTCCCAATCCGATGCGGCGGGGAAGGTGCTGAAGTATCGAGGCACCCGCTCGTCGGATACGTGAGGGGAGAGGCGCTCCACCACCTCTCGGTCATACCGCTCCCGGTCCTCCTCATCCCCCCGTGCCAGGGCTTCCCGCACCCGCTCCGCCAGTTCCAGCAGACGGGTTCGGAGCTCCTCCCGGCGGGCGTGAAGGCCCCGGTGCAACCCGAAGTGCGTCACGCCGAAGGCGTCCACCTCCACCGGCGCCAGCGTCCGGGTCAGGGTATCCTCCCACGCCGCCAGATCCACCGCCGGAGGAGGAGTGGGAGGATGGGTGGGGGCATCGGGCCCCAGGATGATCCCCAGCGAGTCCCCGGTGAAAAGGACACCGTGACCTTCGGCTTCGAAGGCGAGATGATGAGCGATGTGTCCTGGAGTCGGAAGGGGACGGATCCCAGGAACGGGCCGCTCGTCGCCGGGCCGCCAACCTCGGATCTGGTGGGACGGAATCGGTACTACCTCCCCCCAGAGTCGGTCGTGGGCCTCACCGAAGGTCCGTCGGGTGCTTCGGACGAGCCTCTCGGGATCCGCCATGTGGGGGGCTCCGTCCTCGTGGACGTGGACCGTGAGCGCGGGGAACTCCCTGGCCAGATGCCCGGTGGAGCCGGCATGATCCAGGTGCACGTGGGTGAGGAGGATGTGCCGGAGGTCTTCCGGGGGAAAACCCACCTCCCGCAGGCGATCCTTCAGTCGCGGGAGGGCCGGCGTAGGCCCGGGATCCACCAGCGCGGGCTCCGGCCCCTCCACCACATACGCGCAGATGGCACCGGGCAACCCTAGGTGCTCCACATCCAGGGAGAGGATCCCTCCCACCTGGATCGGTTCCGTGTCCGCCATCAGAAAGAGGCCCTCAGGAGCCCCGCTCGGAAATGGGGACCCAGGATCGCTCTCCCTCCCCGACGTAGACCTGGCGGGGCCGGGCGATCCTCTGCTCCTTGTCTTCCAGCATCTCCTGCCACTGGGCCAGCCAGCCCACCGACCGGGGGATGGCGAAGAGGACCGGGAACATTTCTACCGGGAAGCCCATGGCCTGATAGATGAGCCCGGAGTAGAAGTCCACGTTGGGATAGAGGTTTCGGGAGACGAAGTACTCTTCCTGGAGTGCGATCTTCTCCAGCTCCAGAGCAATATCCAGAAGCGGGTTCTTCCCGGTGACCTCGAAGACCTCGTGGGCCGTGGTCTTGATGATGCTGGCCCGGGGATCATAGGCCTTGTACACGCGGTGTCCGAAGCCCATGAGGCGCCGCTCCCCCCGCTTCACGCTCTCCATGAAGTCCGGGATATTCTTCACGTCCCCGATCTCGGTGAGCATCCGAAGGACGGCTTCGTTCGCCCCTCCGTGAAGGGGGCCGTACAGGGCCGCCATAGCCCCAGAGAGGGCACAGTAGGGATCCGAAAGGGAGCTTCCGATGACCCGCATCGCCGTGGTGGAGCAGTTCTGCTCATGATCCGCGTGGAGGATGAACAGGATGTCCAAGGCCCGTTCCAGTACCGGGTTCGGTTCGTAGTCCCGGACACCAATCCGGAAGAGCATGTTCAGGAAGTTCGCCGTGTAGGAGAGCTCATTCTCCGGGTACACGTAGGGAAGCCCTCGGTGATGGCGGTAGGCGAAAGCCGCCAGGGTGGGCATCTTCGCCACGATGCGGACGATCTGGTTCCAACGGACTTCGGGATCGTGGACGTCTTTGGACTCCGGGTAGAAGGTGGAGAGCGCCGCCATGGAGGAGATCATGATCCCCATGGTGTGGGCGTCGTACCGGAATCCCTGCATCAACTTCTGGATGTTCTGATGGGCGTAGGTGTGGTACGTGACCTCGTGAACGAACGCGTCCAGCTCGTCCTCCGTAGGCAGCTCCCCGTTCAGAATCAGGTGAGCCACCTCCAGAAAGCTGCACTTCTCCGCCAGCTCCTCGATGGGAAAGCCCCGGTACCGGAGGATCCCATTGGCACCGTCGATCTCGGTAATGGTGCTGCGAGTGGAGGCGGTATTCATGAACGACGGGTCATAGGCCATCATACCGAACTCGTCGTCCTGGACCTTGATCTGGCGAAGGTCCATGGCCCGCACCACGTCCCCTTCCAGGATCTCGAGTTCGTACTCCCGGCCCGTCCGGTTGTCGCGGATGGTGAGGGTGTCCTGGTTTTCGGTGCCGCCTTCAGCCATGTGCTCCTCCGTATCGATATGCATCGGTTCCCGTATCACGTACGCTTCCCCAGGCCTCCCCGCGGAGCGGGCCATAACATAGTACGGGTGCAGGGGTTCGGGCCACCGCTCTTGAGGCATCGTCCCCGGGCCGGCGAGGCCCGCCCGGAACTCGGGGGGTTGAACCGGGTTCGCGGACCTCGGGAGTGACGACGGTCCGGCAGGAAGGAGTCCGGAGCACGGACCCGTTGACACGTTATCTCAATCCAGAAGAAGGAACTCGCCTTCATGGAAGTGTTCACCGCGGCACCCCACGACGACATCCTCGTTCTGGTCGTTCAGGTCGGGATCTTGCTCCTGGCGGCACGGGCTCTGGGAGAGGTCTCCCAGCGATTGGGGCAGCCGGCGGTGGTGGGAGAGATCCTGGCGGGGATCCTCCTGGGCCCTTCCCTTCTCAGCGGCGCATTCCCCCTCCTGGGAGAGTGGATCATCCCCCAAACCGAACTCCAGGGGTACCTCCTGGAGGTGGTGAGCCTCATCGGGGTCATGTTCCTCCTCCTCATCACCGGCCTGGAGACGGACCTCCAGCTCATCAAGCGGCACGCCCGAACCGCCCTGAGTGTGTCCTGGGGCGGAATCGCCGTCACCTTCGCCACCGGGTTCTTCCTGGGAATGCACCTGCCGGACTTCCTCCTGGTGGATCCCGAAGCCCGCCTGGTGTTCAGTCTGTTCATGGGCACGGCCATGGCCATCTCGGCCATTCCGGTCATCGCCAAGGTCCTCATGGACCTGAACCTCATTCGCCGGGATGTGGGGCAGACGATCCTGGCGGCAGGGATGAGCGATGACACCATCGGGTGGATCATGCTCTCCACCGTGGCCGGGATCGCGGCGGGAGATGCCGTGACCGTGGGGAGCGTGGCCGGTACCGTCTTCAGCGTCCTCCTCTTCCTGGGCCTCAGCGTCACCGTGGGTCGGTGGCTCGTGGCCAAGGCGCTGGCCCACGTACAGGACGAGCTCATCAGCCACGACCGCCTCCTCACCCTGGTGGTGGTGGTGGCCTTCGCCTTCGGCGCCATCAGTCAGGCTCTCCACCTGGAAGCCATCCTGGGCGCTTTCGTGGCCGGAATCATCTTCGGCCAGATGCCCCGGCTGCCCCAGGAGGTCCACCGGAAGTTGGAGTCGGTGGCTCTGGGAATCTTCGCCCCCATCTTCTTCGCGGTGGCCGGGCTCAAGGTGAACGTCCAGAGCCTCTTCACGCCCACTCTCCTGGTGGTCACCGTGGTGGTCATCGCCATCGCCACCCTGGGGAAGGTGGTGGGAACGTACCTGGGAGCTCGTCTCATCGGGGGGAAGGATCATTGGACGGCTTTGAGCTTCGGGGCGAGACTGAACGTCCGGGGGGCCATGGAGATCATCATTGCCACGGTGGGCCTCTCCCTCGGAGTCCTGAGCCAGGACATGTTCTCCGTCATTGTGGTGATGGCCATCGCCACCTCCCTCATGGCGCCCTTCGCGCTACGATGGGTACTGGCCAGAGTTACCATGGGAGAGGAGGAAGCGGCTCGACTCAAGCAGGAGGAGATCGCCAAAGACAGTTTGGTGGCCGGGGTACACCGGGCCCTCCTTCCCATGCGGCTACAACCCTCCACCTCCTCCCCCACCCAGATGGTGGAAGCCGCGCTCCTGGAGCGGCTACACCGCAAGAACCCCCTCTCCATCACCCTCATGACGGTGGCGGCCCCCGGGGAGCGGGCACAGGCACAGAGCTTCCTGGCGGAGGCGAGCAAACAGTTCCCGGAAGGAGAGGTGGTGACGAAGGTTCTGGAGGCGGATGACGCCAGAACCGCGATCCTGGACGAAGCCGCGAAGGATTATCACCTCCTGGTCCTAGGCGCCTCCGGCCGCGAGCGCGGCGAGGGCATCCTCTTCACCCCACTGGTGGACCATATGGTGAGGAGCGCCCCCTGCCCCACCATCATCGTCCACGGTAAGTACGTACCCCCCGAGTGGGACCCCCACCGGATCCTGGTTCCCACGAACGGATCGGACGAAGCCCGTAACGCTGCGGAGCTCGCCTTCCACATCGCGGAGCCGGACGAGGACGAGATCGTGGTCCTGAACGTGGTGGCCGAAGACGAAGGGTCCATGGACTCCTCTACTCCACGGCAGGAATGGTTCCGGGACCGTCGGCTGGGGATCGCCCAGCAGATGGTGGAGGAGCTTCGGGACCTGGGGGAATCCATGGGAATCGTCACCGACGCCGACGTCCGGGTGGCCCAGACCCCGGACCGTGGGATCCTGGAGACCGCGGACAGGAAGGCCTCCGACCTCATCCTGCTTGGGACCGGCGTGCGGCCGGGCTCCAGCCAGCTCTTCCTGGGCCCCCGGGTGGAACGGATCCTTCAGGACAGCAAGTGTCCCGTCGTGGTGTTCAACACTTGACGGCGGGCCCTCTGATGGAGGGCGAGGGGGCTTGGGCTGAACCCCGCTTGGCCCGAGGCCCGGTCTTCGCCACCGCCAGCTGCTTCAGAGGGTCACCTGAAGCCCCGCCGTGAAGATCCGGTCCGTCCGCCCAAAGCCGGGTTCGGGTTGCCGGTCGAAGCGGATGGAGTAGGAGAGTTTCGTGGAGAGGACCTGGGACAGAGGGGCCACCACCTCGGCGGTGCTGTTCACCCGGAGGTCTCCAGAGTCCTCGAGGTTGGGAAGGAGCTCGGATGAGAGCTGGAGATGACTACTCTCTCCCAGCCCGCGGCGGTAGGTGCTCCCCAGCCGCGCAGAGGCTAAGGAGTCGCTGGTACCCGTCGTGGATTTCTGTTGGGTGAGACCGGCGCCGGCTTCGAATTCCAGCCGGTCCGAATCCGAATCGAGAACCCGGAAAACGAGTCCGAGGTTCTCTTCGAATCTCCGAGATACCCCGGCGAAGGTATTCCGATCGAAGGCGGCCAGCAGGTATACCCCAATCCCTCCTCCAAGCGTCCGGTCTCCCCGAACGCGGGCACGCCAGGAGCTGGCTGACACCTCTCCGTCGGTGCGACCATAGACCAGCGCAAAGGCCTGGTTCACCCCCCAGGGTCCCAGACCGACCTCCACCTCCTCTCCCACGTTCACCGTGGTCACGTCCGAGTTGCCGGTGGCGTTCACGAAGCCGAAATCCGCCGTCACCTCCAAGTCCCTGGACTCCTGCGCGCCCAGGGAAGGAACAGATGCAACCCCACTCCAGATCAGGACGAAGAGCAAGGGGAGAATTCGGAATATTGGAAGGGCACACGGGACGGGGGGCATGGTCGGATTCCGGGTTCGTAGGGAAGGAGATTCCACCGCCGGGGTCGGGTGAGATGGCGACCCACCGGTACACCGGCAGTGGGAAGTCGCGTTCCCCCTCGCGGTCCAGGTCAGGCGACCAGAGCGACCCCGCAATGACGGACCACCTCCCACCGCATGGTGGGGGGCTTGGGCCCGTTTGCCCCCCAGTCAGGGGAGGAGTGCCCGAACCCACGAAGCCCGTCAAAAGATACTGGCCATGGCGCCGTCCCAGGCACTATCCTGTACCTATGCGCTCCTGGGAACTCCAGGGTGCGATTTCCGGAAACCTGCAGCGGCCGGAGGTTCACCCCATGCCCGCGTCCCGCCCCCCCATCCGCCGTGTGAAAGCCGCACTGCTTTTCCTGGTCGCCCCCTTGATCTGGGTCGCCTGCGCCGACCGCGGGGAGGATATCTCCACGGCACCGTCGGGTGCGACGGGAGAACCGGAACGGGCCCAGGAGCTTGCAGGGGCGAGCCTCCAGGACTTCGGCCCGGCCATCCAGGCGGCCCAGCGCTACACACCCCGACTCATGGCCAACCCGGCG
>SKZC01000314.1 GCA_007127575.1 Gemmatimonadota bacterium | reverse complement strand
TGGTGGTGGTGGACCGGGGGCTGTTCCGCCGGGAGCCCTGGTGGTTTCCCTACAGCCCGTTCACCTCTCGGATGCAGCGGGCGGTGGGGCATCTGCGAGGGACCGGAGGGATGGGGGGGTGGGCCCGGGCATTGAAGGAGCTCTTCTCCAGAGGAGGACGGACGTGAGGCTGGACGAGGCGTTGCGGGAGCAGGAAGAGGGACTGCTGAACTGCGTCCACTGTGGCTTCTGTCTCCCCGCCTGTCCCACCTACAACCGGCTGGGCGACGAGGCCGATTCGCCCAGGGGACGACTTCACCTCATGCGGGCCGTGGTGGAAGGGCGCCTGGCGCCGAGTTCCCACGCGTTCCAGCTCCATCTGGACCGATGCCTGGGGTGCCGGGCCTGCGAGCCGGTGTGCCCTTCGGGGGTGGAGTACGGCATGCTCCTGGAGCGGGCGCGGCAGGTGGCCCGCTCGGCCCGCCCTCCGGATCGGTTGACCCGACTCCTGCTGACCCTCGTCTCCCGGCCCGGTGTACGCCGCCTGGGCCTGGGAGGGGGACGGCTCCTCCGGTTCCTCGGAGTGAGCCGGCTGGGCTCAGCCCTTCCCGGGGGTGCACCGTGGGGCCGTCTCCGGCTGGCGCTGGCCATGCTGGAAAGCACGCGTCCGCCGCCACTGGCGGAGATTGCGGGTTCCGGCCCGGCCGAGGGCCGACCCGGGGAGGATGAGGCAAGACCGGGCGCGCGGGGGGAGGTGGGCGTTCTTCTGGGCTGTGTCCAGGAGGGGTTGCTGGGCCGGGTGAACCGGGCCACGGAGCGGGTGCTGGAGGCCAACGGCTACACGGTCCGTCGGGTGGGAGGTCAGGGGTGCTGCGGTGCCCTTCATGCCCACGCCGGCGCCCTCTCCGGCGCTCGGGAGATGGCCCGAAGGAACATCGCAGCATTCGAGGCCTCTGGGGTGAAGTGGGTGGTGGCCAATGCCGCCGGGTGCGGGGCGGCCATGGTGGATGCCGGGCACCTCTTCAGGGGTGATCCCGAGTGGGAGGAACGGGCGGGGCGCTTCGGCGACAAGGTCCGGGACGTCTCGCAGCTCCTGGGGGAGGGCGACGGCTGCCGGCGAGGCGCACCCCTGTCGGTGGAGGTGGCCTACGACCCGCCCTGCCACCTGCTTCATGCCCAGGGGGTGGAAGCTCCTCCTCTTCGGATGCTGGAGGCCATCCCCGAGCTCCGGGTGCTGCCCGTCCCCGGCGGAGCCGAGTGCTGTGGTGGGGCGGGAATCTACGGTTTGACACAGGAGGAGCTGGGAGGCCGGATCGGGGCCGACAAGGTGGCGGCGGTGCGGGAGACCGGAGCCCCGTGGTTGGCCACGGGGAATCCCGGCTGCATGATGCAGATTGGAGCGGGCCTACGCCTCGCCGGAGCGGCCGTGGGGGTCTGTCATCCGGTGGAGCTTCTGGATGAGAGCTACCGGAGGGCGGGGTACTACGACGGGTCGGCGTGACGGGGAGATGGTGCTCCCGGTAGTATTTTCCGGGGCATGAGGATGACGGGTGGATTCGACGCGGGAGTGCGAGGTATGGAGGAGGGACTCAGGAAGGATGGAATGGTGGAGCTGGATCCGGCCCGGCCCCTTTGGGACCGGTTCTTCACGGTGGCACCCCTGGTGCTGGTGGGCACCCGAGAAGGCGACGGGTACGATTTGGCGCCCAAACACATGGCGGGGCCCGCAGGGTGGGGAGGGTACTTCAGCTTCGTCTGCGCACCCAGTCACTCCACGTACCACAACGTGCGGGAGTGGGGAGGGTTCGCCGTGAGCTTTCCCCGTCCCCATCAGGTTTTGGAGACGAGCCTTTCGGCTCAGCCCCGGGTGGAACCGGATGGAGCGACACCGGGACTGGAGCTCCTGCCCACGCTCCCTGCAGAGGTCGTGGAGGGACGCCTGTTGGAAGGGGCCCACCTTCACCTGGAGTGTGAATTGCACCAGGTGGTGGACGACCTGGGCGACAACAGCCTGATCCTGGGGAAGGTGGTGGCGGCTCGGGTGCCCACGGAGGCGCTACGGAGCTCCGAGCGGCCGGACCAGGAGGTGTTGGCGGAGGAGCCGCTGCTTGTCTACGTCAGCCCCGGGAGGGTGGCCACCGTGGACCGGGCCGCCCCGTTCCCCTTTCCTGCGGACTTCCGACGGTGACTGAGGCCGTGGTATCTGCTAGCAAGGCGTTGGCTCTCCGAAGCTACCTTGAGGAACGGCGGGAGGCGATGGTGGACTTCCTGGCGGAGATCACCTCCATGGAGTCCCCCTCCACGATGCCGGAAACCCAGGAGCCCGTCATGACCCGGCTCCAAGAGGCGTTGGAGGAGGTGGGGTTCCGGTCCAGCCGGTTTCCCGGGACCGAGACCTGGGGACAGGTTCTCCTTCGGCCCCGCGTTTGTCGGTCGGGAGTCCCGTATCAGCTCCTGGTGGGTCACACGGATACGGTCTGGCCCCTGGGCACTCTGGCCGAGATGCCGGTGGAGGTGGAGGGGGATGTGATCCGTGGACCTGGTGTCTTCGACATGAAGGGGGGGCTGGTGCAGATGGTCTTCGCCCTCCGGGCCCTTCACGACCTGGGGCTGGAGCCCACGGTGGCTCCCGTGGTGTTCGTCAACTCCGACGAGGAGATCGGAAGTCCGGAATCGGAGCAGCGGATCCGAAAGCTGGCGGCCCGAGCGGACCGGGCGTTCGTTCTGGAGCCGGCTCTCGGTTTGGAGGGCCGCTTGAAGACCACCCGTCGGGGGACGGGGCACTTCCGGATTCGGGTGGTGGGGCGGAGCTCCCACACGGGGCTGGCTCCGGAACAGGGTGTGAGCGCCATCCAGGAGATGGGACACGTAATCCACGCCCTTCACGCCCTCTCGGACCCCGACCGGGGCATCGGTGTGAACGTGGGCCAAGTGGAGGGTGGGACCCGTCCCAACGTGGTGGCTGCCGAGTGTCGAGCCACGGTGGATCTGCGGGTCCGCACCGCTGAGGACGGGCGGTGGGTGGAGGAGAAGGTTCTGGCGCTTCAGTCGAGCACCCCGGGGACGAGGTTGGAGGTGGAGGGTGGGGTGGACCGGCCTCCCATGGAGGGCACTCCCAGAAATCGCCTCCTGTGGGGTGCGGCAAGGGGCGCAGGCGCCCGACTGGGGCTCGAGCTGGAGGAGGGGATGTCGGGGGGGGCGTCGGATGGGAACTTCACCAGCCTCTTCACCGCCACCCTGGACGGTCTGGGGGCCGTGGGGGACGGAGCTCACGCCGTGCACGAGTGGGCCAGCATCCCGGATATGGTGGACCGGGCCGCGCTTCTGGCCCTCCTCCTCCTGATTCCGCCACTTCCGCCTCCGGAGGAGGTGGAGGTGCCGGAGCGATGGGATCCCTTCGGGGAGGATGCGTCGTGAGCAGAGGACTCATCTTCAGCTCCGTGGCCAGACTCGTCACCCGGGACGAAGGGAGCGAGGAGGTGGAGCCCCGTCCTCGGGAAAAGTGGCGGAACGGGGACTTCGTGGTGGGTCGGGTGGTGAGAGGATCCACGGAACGGCTGTTGGAGCTCCGGAACGGACGCAAGGTGGAGCTCACGGAAGGCGATCGGATCGTAGGTGCGCTGGGACGGCGAGCCGCCACCCTGGAAGCCACGGGAAGCTGGGAGAAGGTGACGTCAGACCTCCAGATGGAGGTCCTGACGGGTGGAGGCGTTTTGGGTCGAGTGACTTCCCTCTCCATGCTCATGGACCCCTTTCCATCGGTGGACTACGAGGGCCACCTGCTGGTGAACGGTGAGCCGACCTCCATGGCGGGAGTGGTGCCGCCGGGACCGGATCCTCGTCCCTACCGTATCCCCACCATTCTGGTAGCGGGTACCTCCATGTCCGCCGGCAAGACCACTGCGGCGCGCATTCTGATCCGTCGGTTGGTGGATCAGGGATTGGAGGTCCTGGGCGCCAAGCTCACCGGGGCGGGACACTACCGGGACATCCTGGGGATGAGCGATGCCGGTGCCGCCACCGTCCTGGACTTCGTGGACGGGGGCCTTCCCTCCACGGTGGTGGAACCGGAGGAGTACGGTCGGGCGCTGAAACGACTTCTGCCCAGGATGGCCGCCTCGAAGGCGGACGTAGCGGTGGTGGAGGTGGGGGCCTCTCCCCTGGAGCCGTACAATGGGGAGGCGGCGGTAGAGGCGATCCGGGACCAGGTTCGATTCGTGGTGCTGTGCGCCACGGACCCGTACGCCGTCTTGGGAATTCAGAAGGCCTATCCCCTGAAGGTGGATCTGGTCACGGGGGTGGCGTCCAACACCACGGCGGGAGTGGAGCTGGTTCACCGACTCTCCGGCCTCCCGGCCATGAACCTTCGGGACCCGGAGACGTGGCCCCGGGCCGCGGCCCTCCTGGCTCCACGGCTTGGTTTCGAATCCGGCCTCCAGGGGGCCATGCCTCCAGGAGGCGCGTTGGAGGGGGGATGACGAAGCCGGCGATCCGCTCCCTGGAAACGGTGGATGAGTACCAGGCGTGTGTGGAGCTCCAGGAAGAGGTGTGGGGCCGAAATTTCTCGGAAAAGGTTCCCCTTGCGATCCTGAAGGTGAGCCGGCGGTTGGGGGGAGTGGTGGGGGGCGCGTTCTCCCCGCAGGGGAAGCTCCAGGGGTTCGTGTTCGGCATGACGGGGTGGGAGGACCGACGTCCGGTTCACTGGTCCGACATGTTGGCGGTCCGTCCCGAGGCCCGAGGGCGGGGACTGGGGATGCGGCTCAAGGCCTTTCAGCGGGAGGAGATGCTGGCGGCGGGAGTGGATACGGTCTACTGGACCTTCGACCCCCTGGTGGCTCGGAACGGTCACTTGAACCTGGCCCGGCTGGGGGCGGTGGCCCGGAGCTACGAACCCAATATGTACGGCTTCACCGGGTCCGATCTGCATGGAGGTCTTCCCACGGATCGACTCGTGGTGACGTGGTCGCTGGCGGCGCCCCGGGTGGAGGCCCGCCTCCGGGGGCGGGAGTCGCCGCCGGTGGCGGAAGACGTGGCGGGCCTCTCCCGGGTGGTACCCGTGGAGGGAGGAGCGGGCGCCCCGGTTCCCGGCCTGCCTAGGACGGGTCTGGATGATCCGGAGCTCCTCATTCCCATCCCCCTGGACTTCAACGCCCTCCTTCAGGAGCCCGATGGAGCTCGGCGATGGAGGGAGGCCACCCGCCAGGCCTTTACGGATCTGCTTTCCCGCGGCTACGAGGTCCGCGAGCTGGTCCGTCGGGGAACCGTGGCGGACTATCTGTTGGTTCGGAAGGAGAGAGCCTGAGCCATGCAGAACAAGGGAAGGAGGGGACCCTGTGAGTGACGAGCGGAACCGGGTGGCCATCCTGGGTGGAGGCCCTGTGGGATTGGAAGCGGCATTGGCCATGGCGGAGACGGGTCGCCCTTTCCGGCTCTATGAGGTCGGGGAAAGCGTGGGGGAGAACGTCCGGGCCTGGGGGCACGTCCGTCTCTTCTCACCCTGGAAGATGAACGTATCCCCGCGAGCGGCCCGGCACCTTCCCGAATCCACCCTACCGGGAGAGGAGGAGCTGGATCGATGTCCCACCGGGGCGGAGCTGGTGGAGCGGGTGCTGGAGCCTCTGGCCGCCCACCCGAAGGTGTCCGCCGGAATCCGTACGGGAGTCCGGGTGGAGGCGGTGGGCCGGGACGTACTCCTGAAGCACGAAGAGATCGGAACCGGGGCACGGAGCGGTTCTCCCTTCCGCCTTCTCCTGTCCGACGGTGAAGGGAGGGAGTGGGTGGAACGGGCCGGGGTCGTCCTGGACTGCAGCGGGACCTACCACAACCCCAACTTCACCGGCGACGGAGGCATCCCGGCCCCGGGGGAGGACCGGTGGAAGCAGCGAATCCATCGCCGCATCCCGGATCCGGTTCGGGATGCAGAGGAATGGGAGGGGAGGACGGTGCTGCTGGTGGGAGGGGGGCACTCCGCACAGACTGCGGCTCGTGACCTGGCGGCTTCGGCCAGGAACGGGGCTGATGTCCAGGTAATCTGGGCACTTCGTCGAGCGGATGCGTCGTGGAGGCCGGACCCTTACGATCCGTTGACCCTGCGGAGCGCCCTGCTGCGGGAGGCCCGGGAGATCGTGCAGGGTGGGGCCCCGGGGGTGGAGGTTCGGAAGGGGGTGGTGGTGGAGCGAATCCGGGGAGGAGGGCGGCCTGGCCCCGATGGCCCCGGGCTCAAGGTGGAGCTCCGGACCCGGGCCGGAAGCACGTCGGAGGTGGAAGTGGACCGGATCCTCTCCCTCACGGGGTCGGTGGGCGACCACCACCTCTACCGCCAGCTTCAGGTTCACGAATGCTACGCCACGCAGGGTCCCATGAAGCTGGCCGCCGCCCTCCTGGGCTCGTCCAGTGAGGACTGTCTGGACGAGACCGGCCACGGCCCGGAGACCCTCGCCAACCCCGAACCCGGCTTTTTCATCCTGGGGGAGAAATCCTACGGCCGGAACAACACCTTTCTCATGCGCGTGGGCTGGACGCAGGTGGAAGAGGTCCTCACCCTCCTGGACGAGATCTGACCTTCCCCACCTACTACCGCGCCGGTCCGGCGGTAATCGGCACGCTCCTCCCGTGGCGTCGCCGCCTTCGTCACCGTCCTTCTTCGGGGGGAGGCGGATACTGGAATCGCTCGCTCCGTACTTCATAGCGTTCCACCGGAAGTCCCAGGACGCGGACGAAAAGTCGGCGAAGGCCCCGGCCCACCGCGTCGACCACGCCGCCACCCTCATCCACGGCTGGCCCCAGGTCCCCCTGGAGCCATCGGCTCAGCTCTTCCAGGTCCGAGGCCGAGAGGGTCTCCACCTCCACTCGCACCAGGTAGTAGAAGGTCCCGGCCCGGGAGGGCGTCAGGGGGACCTCCAGGCTCTCCTGGAGGATCCGGTGGACCTCGGGGAGCTCCGTTGCGGTGATCTGGGTTGCGTCGGGATTCCCCGGCGGTCCCGCTTCGATGCGATACCGGTTCCCCAGTGGCTCCAGAACCACGGTGCCTCGCCACTCGCTTCGGCCCTCCAGCGCATCCACAAGGCGGTCCCTCCAAAGCTCGGTGACGACGTGGATGCGAACGGGAAGGCCCGAAGCGAGGGGGCCGGCCACCCCTCCCTCCTCCAGGAGTCCGCCCAGCTCCACCTGGACCGAGCCCTCGTCCCGGTCCACGGCGAGGCGCACCGGGGGCTCCTGGCCCTGCACCTGCCCAGGTAGGCCCACGGCCAGCGCGATGAGCGTGGCCAGGAAAAGTAGACCGGACCCGCCGGGTCGCTCCACGTGTCGGTCAGAAGCGGTGGTGGAGTCGGACGAAGAAATTCACCCCACGATCCCGCTCCGTGACCGGGGCGGCCCAGTAGAGGCCCAGAGGTCCCAGAAAGAGGCCGGCACCGGCATCGGCCAGCGTGGGCGTGCCCTGACGGAGGACGCCCAGGAACCCGTCCTCGGCCTGCACCGACCCCTTGCCCACATTGAAGAAAAGGGACCACCGGGGTCGGAATCGAAGAAGGGAGGCCCACTCCCACTCCGCCTCCCCATTTCCCCACTCGTCGGGAAGGAGATCCCACCCCTGGTCCAGACCCCGCTGTAGCTCCACCTGCAGGAGCCCGATGCGGTCGCAGCCATAGGCGCCGAAGGTGAGCTCGTCCGCCTCCTCTGGATTCCGAAAGAGGACGGAGCGAGCGCCGCAGTCCCCGCGGAACCGGCGGTGGCCCGGGAGGGAGCCCTCCCCACCCAGGGCGTGCTGAAGCTGCGGGGGCAGGGGATCCTCGGAAAGGGCGCCCGCCCAGAGGCCCCGCAGGGCCAGTCGGGTGGCGGGGCCCAGCCTGAGGTACCGGCGGGCGTCCAGGTGACCCGTGGTCAGGCTCGCGTCCACCCGGCGTTGGGTCGAGGAGGCGACGGTGGGCATGGCTTCTCCCGGCTCCGGTGTCAGGACGGGGATCATGAGGTTGCCTCCCACGCCCCGCCGGAGCCTGGCGTCCACCAACCACCCGTCGGACGGAGCGCGGAGGTCGTTTCGAGTGTCCAGGGCCAGGGACACGCCCACCGAGCGGAATTCACCCCGGGCCACCGTCGGCTGGGGGCGCCAGGGGTCCTGGTCGTCTCCCAGCGTCCAGGGGTTTCGGATGGGTGCGAAGGTGTGCTCCTCTTCCCGGAACTCGGCGGAGAGCTCTACTGGGCTGCCCTCCGGGCGGTATCGGAAGTAGGCCGCCCAGCCGTCACGGT
>SKZC01000408.1 GCA_007127575.1 Gemmatimonadota bacterium | reverse complement strand
TCCCTCCAGTTCCCCGGGCCCGTACCCGAAGAGCTCGCGAGCCTTCGGGTTCACCACTTCAATGATGCCCGTCCCGTCCACGATGATGATCCCGTCGGGGGAGGCCTCGAAGACGGCTCGGTACGGATCGTCCGCCGCCCCCGGTTCCACGTGCTCATGGTTCCTTGCCACTCGATTCTCCACCCGTTCCACCGTCCCACCGGCCCGCTACTCGTCCAGAACGTCTCGGTACATGGGGTTCACCACCCACTCCTCTCCGTCGAACACCTTCCGGTCCCAGGGAAAGATGATGGTGCTGTCCGTTTCCAGGGCCGAATAGTCCGGCGCGTGGCCCTGGGGCCGGACGAAGACGGTAGCGGTGCGTATCTCCTCCGGCCCCACGTCCCGAAGTGCCGCCAGAGCCAACCGGAGGGTATCCCCGGAGGTGGTGATCTCATCCACCAAGAGCACCCGTTTCCCCTGGGCCTGAGCCGGCGCGGCCGAGAGGACGGCGGGCCGCTCCCGAACCCTCTCGCCCCCCTCTCTTCGGGAAATCTTCATGGAATGAAAGTCCTTCCGAAGAACCGAGGCCATGACCGCCGCCGGGATGACCCCGGCGCGAGCGATCCCCACGATCATGTCCGGGTCGTAGCCCCGGGAGACCTTCATGGCCAACGCCCGGCACAGCTCACCGAACATCTCCCAATCCAGCTCCAGGAAATCCTGGGGGCCGAGTCCGGTGGGCCCGGAAGAGGGCGAAAGGTTCATGACTAGCGTCCTGTGGGGTGAGGGAGGTGGCGAGGGCTACGGTCCATCCTTGAATCCGGCATCGAAGCTACGAGTGGGCCCGTCCGGAGACAACGCGTGGCCCGCCCGTCGCCCCCCTGGTCTGCCGTTGACGAACGCGCACAGGGTCCCGATCGTTCCCCGACCATGGATGCCGAACTTCAGGACCGGGCCGACCGGCGGTTGGAGGAGAGAATCCGGGACGAGGGGATATCGGACCCCCGAGTCGTCTGCCGAGGCCACCTCAAAGAGTTGCGCGCCCGCGACCCGGACGCCTACGAGCGGGCCGTGGAGCGTTACCGTACGAGCCTGGTGCCCGGCGTCGCCCAGGGATCGGACGACGCGGTGGATCTCTGGCTGGAGTATGCGGCCGGGCTCACCGAGCAGTTGGAGGAAGGCCGGACGGTGGCCATCGACGCCACCGGCCGAGCCGGCCCGTTGGAAGGGCGGTGGAATCGGAAGGACCTGGTGGTCCACCTCCCCATGAACCGCAGCGCCCCAGCTCTTCTCGTGGCGGCACCGGCGGAGCTCAGCCGCGCCCAGACCGCCACCCGGGGGCTCCTGGTGGAAGGCAAGCAACAGATGGAGGCCCCCTCCGAGTAGTCGCTTCGAACCCTTCCCCCGCTACCGCTCCCCCATGGCCCGAAAGTGTTCTTCCACTTCCCGGGGCGCTCGGGTCCACCGGCTCACGAGCCACGTGGCCACGAGTCCCATAAGGAAGGCGGGGATGAGCTCGTACATGGCCTCCCGTAGCGGAGGGGTGAAGTACCACCCGATGGTGGTCACCGTACCTGTGATGACCCCCGCCATGACGCCGGCCCGGGTGGTCCCCTTCCAGTAGAGCGCCAACAGGACGGTGGGCCCCAGGGCGGCTCCCAGGCCCGCCCAGGCGAAGAGGACGAGCCAGAACACCAACTCCTCGGCCAGAAAGCCCAACGCCAGGGCCGCCACCACCAGCAGAACCACCACACCCCGGGAGAGGAGCACCAACCGCCACTGCGGCAGGTCGTCGTCCCTCCGCATGACCTTCTCGTACACATCTCGGACCACACTGGAAGCCGCCACCAGGAGTTGGGAATCAGCGGTGGACATGATGGCGGCGAAGATGGAAGCGACGATCATCCCGAAGAAGACGGGATGGAGGAGCTCCCGGGCCAAGGAGGGATAGAGGTTTTCCGTGTCCGCCTCCGGGAGCACGGCCACTTCGGGAAAGTAGACTCGACCCGCCAGACCAATGAACACGGCTCCGGCTCCCATGGCTACGTTCCAGAACGTCCCCACGTAGGCGGCCCACCGCAACTGTGCCGGATCGCGGATGGAGATGTAGCGAACCAGAATGTGCGGATTGCCTGGAGAACCCAGTCCGATGCCCACCATGCCCAGGAAGGCTCCGAAGCCCAGGGCCACCGGGTCCAGGAAGGACGCCTCGTAGGCCCGGAGCTCTCCGGCCACCTCCGACCATCCCCCCGCACCGTGGATGGCGAGGACCGGAAGGACCAGGAGGGCCACGATCATGAAGAGCCCCTGGATCGTATCCGTAAGACTCACCGCCAAGAACCCGCCCACGGTTGTGTAGGCCAGAACGATGACTGCGGTGAGGAGGATTCCGGCCTCCGGGGTGAGGCCGAAGCTGGCTCCCATGGCCTTTCCTCCCCCCACGAACTGAGCCGAGACGTAGCTCGTCATGAAGACCAGCAGCACCAACGCCAGAAGCATTCGGAGTCGGCCATCGGTGTCGCCGAAGCGGGCGGCGAAGAAGTCGGGAAGGGTGATGCAGTCGTACGCTTCGCTGAACCGACGAAGGCGGCCCGCCAGAAAGAAGAAGAGGAAGAACTCCACGACGGTGTATCCCACCACCGCCCAGAGCGCCGTGGCGCCGGTAGAGTAGGCCATCCCGGTGACCCCGAGGAGGAGCCAGGCGCTCCGGCCCGAAACCACCGCAGAAAGGGCCACCACCAGCCGGTTCATCCGGCGGCCGCCCACGAAGAAGTTTCCGATCCCGGCGGAGGAAAAGCGGACGGAGTACCCGCCGATGACCACCAGGATGAGCAGGTACCCCACGAAGGCCCAGACCGCTGCGCCCTGTACCCCCACCTGTCCCGTCAGCTCCCCCTCCATGCCCCCTCCCCTTCCCCGTCGGTCTCATGGAGCCCGGGGCCCGCTTCAGGCCCTCCGAATCACCAGCGTCCCCGCGCCCTCTCCTTGCCCGGGAGTACCTCGAGGCAGGTGGTCCACCACCCGGTGAGGATCGTCTCCACGAACTCCTCCGGGAGCTCCTCCCGCCGCATCTCTTCCGCCAGCGCTTCGTGATCGTAGGCCACCGGCACGAACTCCACCTCCAGATCGCGGTCTCGGGCCTGGAGGAAGGGGTAGGTCACCGTGGTCCGCCCATCGTTGGCGGGGCGTCCCAACGCCCCGGCGTTCACATACCACTTCCCCGGCGCGAACTCACGGGACCAGTGCAGACCGGTGTGGGTGCCGAGGATCACGTCGCATCCATGCTCTCGGGCCAGCTTCTCCAGAAAGTGATCCGGTGTTGTGGACTCCCAGAGAAATTCGTTCACCTGTCGAGGGCTTCCGTGACAGGCCAGAACCTCCAGCTCCCCCAGCCGGAAACGGCGGTGGGAAGGGAGACGGCCCATCCACTCCCGATTCTCCTGGGAGGTGTTCCGAAAGGTATAGCGGTAGGAAATACGGGCGTAGTGGTTGTCCGCGGGATCGGTGTATCCGCACTGACAGTCGTCCAGCCCCCGGGCGATGGAGTCGTCGTAGTTCCCCCGGATCACATCCACCCCCTCATCTCGAAGGATGGGGAAGACCCGGTCCGGGGAAGGGCCGAAGGCCCCGAGGTCCCCGAGGCACAGGAGGGACTCCGCCCCGCGGCGCCGGGCGTCCGCCACGGCCTCGGCCAGAGCGAGATGGTTGGAATAGACCCCGCCGAAGGCAGCCACTCGTGTGTAGCCGGGAAGCTCCCCCTCCCCGGGGGCCCGGGGCTGGGCCGCTTCAGACGCCCCCTCCGACTTCACTGAGACTCCCACCCCCCACCGGCCGGGGCGTTGGAACAGATGGAGCCGCTCATATAGCAGGTGAAGCATGCCTGCTCCGCCAGAGCGGCCGGGCGGCCCACCGCCTCCTCCAGAGAGTCCTCCAGCCGCGCGGAGGGAGCATCCAGGAGAATGGGGCAGGCGTGAACCCCCTGGGCGCTCACCAGACGAGCCCGGCTGCAGAGGAGCTCGCCCATGTCGAAGCCGTGGAGCATCTCATGCGTCACCCGTTCCGTCTCCTCGTACCCCCGGCTCCGTCGCGCCTCTTCTCCCAGGAGGAGGGGGGGAAGGATCTTGATCCGGGCCCGGTGATAGCCGACCTCCGCCAGGAGCGTGCGGAAGGAGGCCAGCATGGCATCGGTCTTCTCCTCCGGCCAACTCCGCATGCAGGTGATGATGGGGAGGAAGCCGTGGGTCACCAGGTTCTCCACCCCCTCCATGCACCGATGGAAGGCGCCCTCCCCCCGGATCGCGTCGTTCATCTCCGGGTCGATCCCGTCCAGGCTCACCCGAAGCTCCAGGGAGTAGCGGGAGCCATCCCGGAGCCTGGCCAGCGCCCGGGCCCGCCGCTCCGGGATGAGGGTGGCGTTGGTGAGCACCGTGGCGGGCCCCCTCCGCAAGGTGTCTTCCAGGATTCCCTCCATCTCCCGATTCATGAAGGGCTCACCGCCGGTGAAATAGTACTCCTTCACGCCCAGGGACTCCGACGCATCCAGGGCCCGGGCCACCTGCTCCCGGGTCATGAACCAGAAGGAGTGGTTTTCTGGGGAGCAGGAGATAAAGCAGTGATGACAGCGGAGGTTGCAGACGGTGCCGCTCACCTGGAACCAGAGCTCGTCCAGTGCCTGGAGAGGCACCAGGGGAGGGGAGTTCTCGTCCTGGGCTCCATGGACGTCGGAGCCAGGGGCCGAGCCGGAATCCCACACCGGTAGCTGAACCCCGGAGCGGTCCGGGGGCTCGCCTTCCACCTCCTGGGTCGTTGCCTTCGCGTCGATACTCGCCATGCCTCCCTTCACAATCCGGACTCCCCACTCAGGGTTCCCACGGGCGAGTCTCCCAGGCGACTCATCGCCCCGTGACCCGATTAGATGGGAGGAGCCCCTCCTGCCGCCAATCATCCCAAGGGAGCTCCACCTCACGGAGCATCCCGGACTCCACCTGGAACACCCACCCGTGGAGGGCCAGCTCTCCACCTCCGTCCAGCTTCCGGCGGACGGCGGGGTGACGAAGGAGGTTCGTCACCTGGGCCACTACGTTGAGCTCTGTGAGCCGGTGGGAGCGGGCTCGTGCATCTGGTAGGGCATCCAGCTCCTCTCGATGTCTTTGGGCCAATTCCCGGACAGGCTCCACCCACCGGACCACCCCACGGCTCCCGCCTCCGTCCAGCGCCGCCTCCACCCCTCCACACCGAGTATGTCCGCTCACCACCAGGTGCCGGATGGGGAGAGCCTTCAGCGCGAACTCCAGCGTGGCGTCCATGGCCGGATCGTCCAGACGGACCTGGTTCGCCACGTTCCGGTGGATGAACAGGCGGCCGGGCCCGGCCTTGGTCGCCACTTCCAGCGCCTCCCGGCTGTCACAGCAGGCCACCAGAAGAAAGGGAGGCCGCTGGCCCTCCGCCATACTCTCGAAGAGTTGGGGGTCGCTCCGGGAGACGTCTTCCGCCCACTCCCGGTTCGCAGCCAGAAGCGCTTCGTATTCGTCTCCTCCCCGGTCCTCCCCGGTCATGGCTCCCCCCTCTCAGACATGTCCCCCTCCTCGGCCCCGGCCTTGAGCCCTCGGAACCACTCCTCCATGGACCGGTTCACCGTCCGTCGCACCGTGCCCTTGAGAAGCCTCACGAACAGCCCGTCCACCGAATGAACCGCCCGAAGCTCCGTCTCGCCGCTCCCCCGACTCCGAAGCTGCCAACTATGGTGTAGGCGGGCACCGAAGCAACTTCCCCCCCAGGTTAACTCCCGTTCCTCCTCCACCTGGGAAACCACAGCCAAAACGTTCATCCCGTCCACGCGCCAGTGAAAGTAGGTGCCCCGCTCCAGCGGCCCCCGAAGCTGCGCAAAGGAGATACCCCGGTGCCACCGACTCCATCGGGACACATCAGAGAGCACGGACCACACCTCGCTCGGCTCGGCCCTTATGACCACGCTCCCCTCGACCTGAACGGCGGGCCGCGCACCTGTCGGCCAGCCTCCATCGCCGGCGCGCATCAATCCCGGAGCCGCGTCTTCCGTCCCAGAAGGTAGCCCGCCAAAGCTCCCACGAGGAATACGGCACCCAGGAGGAGGAACCGAGGCATTTCCACGCTCCAGAAAAGCACCTCCGTGGTGGCCGTGTCCTGGTTCTGGGCCACCAGGATGAAGGTGATGACCACGGCGATGGCCGCCAGCGAGATCTTTAGCTTTTCCACCTGCTTCCTCCCGATAGGGTGGATCCGGGTCCCACTCGAAGGTGGTCGGAGACTGTGGAGAAGGACAAGCCTCAGCCACCGGAGGGAGGCTCTTGGGGATCCGGTCTCCACGTCGCTTCCTGGATGAACCAGGCTCCGTCGCCCGCCCGTTCAAGGAGAGACTGATGCCGACCTCGGCTGCCCATCGGCTCCCCACCGGGAGCCTGGACCTCCAGGCGGTAGCGTCCCTTCACCCGCACCCGGCGCGCATCCCCCTTCACCTGGTCCGCCGTGAATTCGGCCTGAACGATGGCGGTGTCCCCCACGGGGCGTAGGGACGAGATGATGGCCTCCGGGCCGTTGATCGTGTCACCTGGAAGGCGAACCCACCACCCGTCCCGTCCGAAGTACGTGGCGGCCCCCGCCCAGTCTTCGTGGACCAGAGCGGATGCGAGCCCTTGGAGAGTCCCTGCCACCAACCCCTCTTCCACTCGTCTCAACTCGTCTCCCGTTCCACCGGGGCCGCACGCCGCTCCCCACAGGAGAAGTGCGAGTAGGAGCGAGGAGCGCACGACGGGCAGGATCAATGAGACACCCTCACGTCCGGGCCGGAGATGTTCTACGGGGCCCAAGGGGCCGGGGGATGCGTCGGGCTACCGGGGGAGCGTACACTTCACCCTCCTTCCCGTGCAAGGTATTCAGGAGGTGGAAGATGGCAGCCCAGCCCACATTCCCGGCTCCGGTGATCTGGTCTCCGGACTACGAAGTGGACATCGGGCCCCACGTCTTTCCCACCGCCAAGTACCGGCTGGTCCGGGAACGTCTCCTGGAGGAGGGGCGGGTGCGGGAGGAGGAGTTCGTGATCCCCGAACCCGCCTCCTGGGAGGAGCTGGCTCGGGTCCACACCGACAGGTACCTGGAAAAAATCCGCACCGGGGACTTCACACCGGAGGAGATCCTCCTCCTGGAGCTTCCGTTCAGCCCTCAGCTTCGAGCTGCCTCCATCCTCTGCGCTGGAGGGACCTACACCGCGGGCCGACTGGCCCTGACACACGGAGTCGTCCCCCACCTGGGCGGCGGGTTTCACCATGCCTTCGCCGATCACGGAGAAGGCTTCTGCCTCCTGAATGACGTGGCGGTGGCCACCCGCACCCTCCAGGCCGAGGACGGCGTGGAGCGGGTGATGATCGTGGACCTGGACGTGCATCATGGAAACGGCACCGCCGCCATCTTTCGGGACGACTCCAGCGTCTTCACCTTCTCCATGCACCAGGAGTGGAACTACCCGGCCGTAAAGCCCCCTGGAGATCTGGATCTGGGTCTGGAGGACGGAACCGAAGACGAAGAGTACCGGAACGTGCTGGAGCGTCATCTCCCCGACGCCCTGGACCGCCACCGCCCCGAGGTCGTCTTCTACCTGGCCGGGGCCGATCCGTATAGAGACGACCAGTTGGGAGGGCTGGGCCTCACCCTGGAGGGCCTCCGGGCCCGCGACCGGTTCGTCTTTCAGACCCTAGACTCCCGCAAGGTTCCGGTGGCGGTAACTCTGGCCGGGGGATACGCTTACCGAAACGAGGACACCGTGGAGATCCACCGGAACACGGTGGTGGAGGTGCTGGAGGCTCAACGGAACTGGACCCGGAGCTGAGGACTCGAAGATGGAATTCACGGAGCATTCCCTGGCGGAGCTCAGGGACCTGGCGGAAGCCACAGCCACAGTGGCGGCGGCGGCGGAAGTGGGGATCTTTCACCAACTCGCCCGGGAGCCGGGCACATGGGAAGAGGTGGCCCAGGCGCTGGAGTTGGACCCCAGGGCCGTGCAGATCCTCCTCCCGGCGCTGGCGGATTTCGGGGTTGTGGAGAAGGACGGATCCCGGTTCCGGCTCACGGAACGAACCCGGCGGGAGCTGGGCGATCCGGAAAGCCCACAGTACCAGGGGAGAGGGCTCCCCCTCTGGTTGGAAAACCTGAGAGGTTGGACCCGCCTCCCCGAGGTCCTTCGTCGCGGCACGCCCATCCTCCAGGAAGACGATGCGTCGGATGAGGAGGCCCTGGC
>SKZC01000325.1 GCA_007127575.1 Gemmatimonadota bacterium | reverse complement strand
GCCCCAACCGAGCGGCTGATCTCGTGGATGCGCGAAGCGCTCAGGGCCCTTCCCCCGCGAGACCTCCGAGCACTGCGCAGGAGAACCGGTACGGAGAAGGGGGGTTGCGGCCCTGGATCGTCGTTGGAGCCCCTCACCGATGCGCAAAACATCGCTTTCGGAGCTCCGCCTAGACCAGGACCGCAAGACCCCTTCTCGGTGGTCCCTGTACTTCTTCAACGGCCTTCTAAGGATGGGGGAGCCTACCCGGCGGGCGACCCGTCGCCGTTGAACGGCCCGGGATTTCCGGAGACCCCAGAGCTTGAGAGGGTGGGGTTATGGATTTGACGAAGCGGTAGTGATCGTGACCTTCTTCATGACATCGTCGGACTCGGGCTCGCTCGTCGACGTCAGGGTGACGTCGGGGGGCATCGCAGTCTTCCGAGCTCGTACCAGATGTTCTGGTCAGTGAATGAGTCGGTCGTAGCCGGAACGCTCCTCATCGCCGGTGGGTTGAAGGCGCTCCAAACGGCTTCCCTCACCCCGGCCCTCTCCCCCCAATGGCGGTCTTCCGCTTCGGTGCCCGTTGCGGTCTCATGAAGGCCCTTCGCTTGGACCTGCGTGTGGAGGGGAGGCCCGATCAAGGGGAACTTCAGCGGTGACGGAGACGAACGCTCGCGAGACCCACGCGAGGAGGTCCCCGACGAGAAGGGAAAGCGCCGCCACGGTGTTCGCGGAGGTGTCACCCCGAAAGGGAAGTAGAGCGATGCGTCCAGGGCGATCGCGTCACGGCGCAGGGAGCGATGCCTGAGCCGGAGGTGGGAGTGGGGGGGAGGAGGGCTCGGAGGACCTGGTGGGGAGCGGCCCCTTCACGCGCTCCGACGTCTGCGAGCCGGAGGAACCCGGGGAGTAACAAGGACCAGATCCAGACCACCGGGAGGAGGACGAGGCCGAGCAGGGCCAAGGTACGAAGCCACGTGGGGCTGGGCGTTTTGCCGGGAAAGCCGGATTCCATGGGCATGGTCAACTGGGTTTCGGGGGGAGAAGCACGGCAAGCACACATCTCCGGTGTGACCGGGGACGCAGGGAGGGACACATGGGAAATGGCCAGGATCGCCCTTCCTTTTTCCTTCCGGCTCAGAACCTCCATTCCCGGAAGAGGAAGATACCCAGGACGCTGGCCCGATCCGGTGCCCTCGGCGCCAGGGTGGGAACGGCCGGCAGGAAGCGAGGACGCCAAGAGGCTCGCCAAATGTAGCCGGTGTCGGTCAGGTACTCCACCCGAGCCCCCGGATGGACGAAGGTGGGCCGAGCCTGACCGGCGACGAACAGCCGAGAGGTCAAGTATCGGCCCGCCTGGATTTCCGTTCCCCGGAGCACGTCGACTGCGCGGCCGGTGAAGATCTCGGCTGGTGAATCCGTCGGTTGGATATGAAGGACGTCCAGTCGCAGTGCCCGGGCCGTCTCGGTTTCCAGTTCATTGAGAAGGGCCTCCACCCCAACTGTCGTAAACTGTTGGGTGGCTCGGGCCGCCACATCCCCGACGAGGGCACCTCCTGAACTTCCCTGGCCCGTGAGGGACGATCCCGGCTGCTGGAGAAGGGAGCCCGCTTCTCGGCCGAAGACCACCAGACTCAGCAGATCCGTCTGCGAGAGGGGGGGCTGGGCGCTGCTCTCCAGTTCGACTTCAAGGTCCGTGAGGGTTCCATCGAGAATGACTCGGATATCGAAGGCCTCTCTGCCCGGAAGCTGAACTTCCTGTTCTGCGGTCAGTCGGATCAGAGGGTCGGGCTCCGTCTCGTCGGTGAACGTCACCGATCCTCTCGCGATGCTGAAGCGCCGGCCCATGAACTCGTATTCGCCTCGATCCGTGCTAATCGTGCCGTCGATGGCCAGGTTCCGGGCCGTGAGTCCGTTCATTCGGAGGGCCAGGGGTCCGGTGGCAGGGGGTGTGTGAAGTTCCACGTTCGCTTCCCGTGACCGGATCCAGAAATCCCGGTCGACCTGGAGGTCCACGGCCACGGTCAACTGTTCGAGCAGGGGGGATGGCTGGATCAGGGCGTCCCGAGCCTCGACCAAGAACTGATCGACCCGTTCGAAGGTGGCCGGATCCTCCAGGTCGAGCGGACCGCGGGTGCCCATCTCCCGCGTTTCCGGAATCCGAACGATCCCGTTGCGGGAACGGGTCGTACCGTCCACCTGAACCCCGTCGAAAGGTCCGGAGATCGTCAGGTCGGCGTCGACCCGGATTCGGGCATCGTCCCTGTTGATGATCCGAGCGTCCCTAGCTTGGACCTCGAGGTTGAAGGCTGGCTCACGAGGCTGCCGGAGATCGAGATCACCGGTGACTCGAAGGGGACCCTGGCTGTAGACGACCAGAGAATCCACGGTCAGCGCCTCGTCTACAAGGCTCAGGGCTCCGGACATATCCTGTATCCGGAGGCCCAGGGGGACGACGGTCGCCGACGGGACCCAGAGCTCGAGAGCTCCCGTATGCTCGGGTGCGTCGAAGGTGCCTGAGAGGGAGTAGTGCCCCGTTACCCATCCCTGCACTCCCTCCAGTTGGTTGGTCATTGCCGCCACGTTGTCGAGGGGCCACTCGCTGAGACGTACGTCGACCTGAAGGGGGCCCGGAAGGAAGCGCGGATCGGTGGCGTCCATCAGGCCGAGGTCGATAGGAAGGATCGCCTCCAGGGTTAGAATCGATTCCTCCGGCTCCTCCAACGAGGCGTCTGCGGTGAGTTCCTGGTTTGCGTAGCTGAACCGGGCCCGGGCACGTGGGAGGGGGTGCCCGTCCATCTCCACGTCGGTGAGCCCCACCTCCCCGTCGAACGTGGGTTGTCTGGTCGTTCCCCGGATAGGGGCATCCAGCCGCAGACGCCCCCGGATCCCCGGGCGTTGCTGGAGGAGGACCCAGATATGCTCGATCGGCAAGGCCTCTACCCGGATGTCGAGTTCCCCGGCGCCCTCGGCGGGAAGTTCACCATCCGCTCGGAGGAGAGCTCCCTGGTCGCTTTCCAGTACGACGTCTTCGGCCCGTATCCCCTGGTCGCTCCAGCGTATCCGGGCAACATGGGGTGTCCTGTAGGCAACTTCCCCCACATCGAGGGCCAGCTGGTCCACTCGAACTTCGTATCGATCCGAGTCCAGTGCGAAGGTCATGTCGGTGGCCAACCGAACGCTGTCATGCACCACCCGGAGGGACGACGTGGCGGTGTGGGAGGAGGCGGGACCGAGGGCGAGGTTCCCCTTGTAGTCGGATCGGAGCGAGAGGCTGTCGTAGGCGAACCCCTGGAGAAGAAGATCCCGCGCGTGAATCTCCACGGAGGCTTCGGCTTTCCCCTCCCCGACGCCCAAGATCGAATAAGCCGCTTCGGCCCCTTGGATCCGATGTCCCCCGGCCACCAGGTCTTCGACTTGGAGTGTTCCCTCGACATGGGAGCTCGTGACGTTTCCCCGGACCCGTCCAGAGGCCCGTGCAGCTCCGGCAAGAGCATCGGTTCGAACCCCAACGATACGTAAGGTGTCCCCGGGTTCCGGGAGAGAGGGGGCTCGGCCGGTGGCCAGGAACTCGACCTCGGCCTCCCGCAACGCCTTCTTCAACTCCGCTTCCCTCTCGGCGAGGGACGCCCGAAGAACTGCGGGTCTCGGTTCGATGGTCCCGGCATCCAAGGAAAGAAATGGAGTGAGGAGGTGAAGGGAATCCACCGCGATTCGGTAGTTGAATTCCCCACGACGGGACCCACCGAGACCGAAGCTGCCCTCGATATCCATCTCGGATGTCGTGCTTCGCCACCGAAGGGAATCGATGACCAGGAGCGCCTCTTCCAGGTGGGCGGCCGTATGGAGGAGGCGTGGCTCGAGGGGCGCGGTATCAGCGAAGTCGGCTGTGAGGCGGGCCTCCATGCTCCGGGGGGCCGTGCCTCGGCCAGCCAGGGTCCCCGCCCCGTCGATCGAGGTGGTTTCCGGGACCCGTCCGGAGAGCGCAGCCAGGTTCAGCTTCGTGACAGAGAGGCGGAGGTCGTAGCTCGGTTCTTCATGGGCGATGTCCAGGACGCCCACGGCCTCGAGGGAAGCTGCATCCGGGAGACCCAGCTCCGTCCGCACCAGGAGGTCGTTCGGCGTCCCTTTCAGGTGAATGTAGCCCGTCGCGACTCCTTCCAGTTCGGCTTCCGGCACGAACCGGCCCACGGTCGCCAGGGAGATTCCATGAAGCTCCAGATCGGCGGTTACGCTCCCCCCGCTTCCGGTGGCCACCGCACCTGCCGCTTCCAACCGGGAGCGCTGGGCATCTTCCTCATGCGTGAGATCCAGGCCGAATCCGAGCCCGAGGCGGGGTGACCCGTCCAACACGGCGGTAGCCTCCACGATGCCGCCCACCCTGAGATCGGCGAGAATTCCCCGAACCAGCCCCACCTCGAAGGGGGAGAGCGAGACCTGGAAGTCATGAAAGACGACCTCTTCTCCCAGGCCGATCCCACCGCGCGTGCTGATGCGGCTGACGTCCAAATTCGGGGCGTCAACGGAGACGTCGCTCCGGACCTCGAGGAGCCTCATGGGGGCGCCATCGAGGTGCACGGAGCCGGATAGCGTGGTTTCCGGCGGCACCGGCTCGGCGCTCAGCGCCGCCAGCCGTATGGGGTCGAGACCCACCTCCATCCTGGTGAGTCGGACTTCACCGTCCAAGTCCAGTCCTCCGGCGAACGAGATCCGACTCAGGCCGACCACGGGGTCCCGGTGGAGGATGAGGCCGTCCAGGTGCAATGGCCCGGTCACGGGGCCGTCCAGTGTGGCGCTGGCTTCGATGACACCATCCAGGGGCACCCCTGGAAGGACGGCGCGAACGAGATGGGCATCCAGAGGGTCGAGCCCCACGACCAGGCCCTCCATACGAATGCGGGCAGGATCAAGGGACGGGTAAATCCTTCCTTGAGCGAAGGCCCGACTCGAGCGGCCAGCTTCATCCTCCAACCGCACCCAGCCCTCCAGGTCCGTACCACCCGCCATCGTCGGGGCGTTGCTCGACCGACCGGTCCTCCCTCCCGCGTGCGCATCCTCGCCCGAGGACTCCGCCTCCAGGCTCCCGCTCAAAAGTCCGTGAATCGGGAGGTCCAGGGCCGGGATCGACTCGTCCAGGAGACGTGTGTCGATCCCTTCGAAGGTGACCCTGACTTGATCCACCCGCAGCGAGTCCGCAGAGACCATGTCCAGCTCCCCTTGCAGCTCGCCCTCCCCCACCTGGAAGCCGATCTCGTCCATGCGGATGTGGGTTGCGTCCTCGAGGTGTGAGATCCGGACGTGCGCTTGGCCTTCCACCCCGGTGGGCAGGGGAGGATGCAGGAACCGAAGATCAGCCAGCGAAATGGGGTCCGCCTGGAGTTCGAAGCGGGCCTGGCCGGACTCGAAGTCGAAACGCCCCTCGGTAAGGAGGTGGGAGTAGGGTAGTCGTATTTCCAGGTTCTGCACCTGGATCGCCCCTTCTTCCAGTCGAACCACGCCGGAAAGGTCGCGGACCTGGGCGCCTGGGGGACGAAAGGGAAGGGCCGTGGCACTGAGATTCGCCACCTCCAGCACGATGTCGCTCTCCTCGGGGTGGGCCAGGAGGATCCGCGGAATCATCGCATCCAGCCCCCGCAGCTCCATGATCCTTTGGTATCCGCCGGGTACGGGTATCACCCGCTCCCTGCGTTCCCCGGCCAGCGCCTGGCGAACGTGTTCTTCGGACTCCGCCTCGGGATCCCACCCCATTCGAACCATTACGAAGGTCTCCGAAATCCGGAGCCCCCGAAGGTCCACCCAGTCTCCCCAGCCGCTCTCGGTCCTTTTCCCCTCGTCGTTTGGGGAGACGAAGATCCGGATGAAGTTCCAGTCCTCCCCCGGTGGGTCGTCCAGCACGACAAGGGCGTTTCCCAGGCGAAGGTCTGCGAGTTGGATACGCTGCCGGAGCAGTCCGGTGATGGAGTAGCCGAAGGACAACTCTTCGGCCTCGAGGAAGGCTCGTCCACGCGAGTCGACCACCGATACGGTTCGGAGGTGGATCCTGCGTAGGAGGTTGCCCTCCAGGCGATGGATCTCGATCCGCCCCTCCACTGCCTCGGCCAACTGCGCCAGGACGAGGGTGCGGACCTGCTCCCGCCCCCAGTTGGTGTTAGTGAGCACGACGACAAGGCTCACCATCAATAGGGACAGGCCGGCTGCGGTAACGAGGAGGATCTTGCCCAACCTCGGGGCGCCACGGTTACCTCCAGCCTCCTTCGGCCGCTCGTCCCCCAGGGCGGACCGGTGCATCAAAACGCCTCGCCAATCGAGAAGTGAAGCGTGAGGTGTCCCAGGATCCGACCCAGGGTGCCTCGGCCGTCGAGTGGGTCGAAGCGCCTCCCCTCCGACAGCTGCACCAGCTCGCGCCGACCCGTCTCATCGGAGATTGGTCCCTCGGTCACGACGGGAAGTCGCGGCGCGGCCCGGGGGAGGAAGGCGAGATCGATGCGGATGGGACCGGCGGGAGATGGAAAACGGGCGCCGACTCCCGGCGTAAGCGCACCGGTGGCGTCCTGTATGAAGGTCCCGAGCCTTCCTCCCACCAGTGCCCCATCGACGAAGAGGGCGACCATCGCGTCCCCCACCGGGATCCGGTATTCCAGGTTTCCTTCGAGGAGGCTCGTTCCACCGAGGGGGCGAGCCGTGAAGGCATCGACGGGGGTCAGGGATGGATCACATGTTTGATCGGCGATCTCTTCGGCGTTGCACCGGCCCTGCTCCAGAAGGTCGTCGCGGGGGATGGTGAGGATCCGGGGCCCCAGTTGGTTCTCGGTGAAGCCCCGGACGGAGCGTGCACCTCCGGCGAAGAACCGCTTCCGCGGATGGACGAGCGCGTGGCCCGCCGCCCGAATTCCCAGCGCCTGCGACGTGCTCTCCTGGGGCCGGGTCCAGCCCCCTCGAGCCCGAGCCGCCAGCACGTGCCGGGGCGGCCCCGCCAAGGGTTGGTACCAGCTCCCCTCACCCGACACCCGGTGGTAGCGGAAGTCGGAGAGCGTTGCTCCTGAGGCGTGCTGGAGTTCGAGACGCAACCGGTAGCCGGTGGTGGGTCCGAGAGGGTCGTCACTTCGGTCGATCTGATAACTGAGGGTCAGCGGGGAGAGGGTGTTGTGGCCCCGCAGGGACTCGATGGCCGCTTGGTCACAGATCCCGTGGTTCACACAGAAAAAAACATCTCCCCCTTCCACGGAGGTGATCTCGAGCTGATAGCTGAGGCTCAAGTGAGAACGGAAGCCGAGGCGACGGGTCAGCGACGCTTCGGAGCCGTACCCCTGGTCCACGGAAACACTGGGGACGATCCGGCGGTGGGAAAAGAGTCGGAGGGCGAGTCGATTGTCAGCGCCCCGGAAAGCCGGCTGCTGGAAGTCGGCGCTGACCTGCCATGTCGGCCGTTTGAACGGTTCCTCGTCGGTGCCCGCCAGATCTCCGGGCAGGATGTCGTGGAATAAGCGGAAGTCGGTGAGTTGCGGTGCGAGCAGGTGCCCTAGCGCGGCTCGGAGATCGAGCAACCGCCCTTCACCGAGCCAATTGTAGTGAGCGAAGCGGCCCTCGATCTGACCGAATTCGAGGGTGCTGAAACCGCCTCCGATTCTGCTGAGCCGGGGCGATGCCTCGCGGACCACGACCCTTACCACCTTTGCGCTGTCCGGTTGGTTGGGTACGGAAACCCCGGCTTCGTGGAAGAGGTTGGACTGGTGGAGAGCTCGCCGGCTCGCCCTGAGGAGCGGAGTCGTGATGACGTCGCCTTCCTCCAGGTGGAGCGCGAGGATGATCGTCCTGTCCTCGATCTCTTCGTTCCCGATGACCTCGAAGCGCCCCACCGTGGAGCGCGCTCCGGGGTCGATGATCACCCGAGCATGGGCGCTCCTCTGATCGGGAGTCGCCTCGATGGTGTCGTGAATACGCGCATCGAGATGGCCCCGCTCCTCAAGCTCCGCCAACAAGTGTTCCGTGGCTTGGGCCATGGCGATCACACTGAGCGGCCTTCCCTCGCGGGGCAGGCCCGCAGCCTCCAGGTCTCTTTCGCTCAGGACCGGCTGGGTCTGGTGGACCTGGAGCACATCCAAGACCGTCGGGGCTCCCTCGTCGATGTGAAAGACGACCTCCGCTCCGTCCGGACGGTTTCGGACCTCAGAGGACACCTCGGTTCGCCGGAACCCCTCCCGGAAATAGACCACGCGAAGACGAAGCTCGTCCCGAGGGAGCTCTTCCGGGTCCAGGCGGTGTCGCTCTGTGATGACGTCACCATCGGAGAAG
>SKZC01000356.1 GCA_007127575.1 Gemmatimonadota bacterium | reverse complement strand
CCAGTTCTTCCATCGGGAAATCAGCGAGAATCGCTTCCCCGACAGGGGGTGGAACGGGTGGGTGATCGTCACGCTTTCGATACCATCGTGGGAATCACGTGCAGTCGACGCTGAACGACAACGCACTGGCCGAGACTGTAATCGGTCTCTACAAAACCGATGTGATCCGGAACCAAGGCCCCTGGCGGGGGCTGGACGAGGTCGAGCTCGCCACCCTCGAGTGGGTCCGATGCTTCAACCACCACCGCCTTCTCGGATCAATCGGGCACGTTCCTCCTGCAGGGTTCGAGGAGGTCTTTCTCAGCCATCACTCCCCTCACGAAGAAGCGGTGGCACTCACGCAAACGAGTCTCCGGTAAACCCGGGGCGGTTCACCTCCCGGGTTGGGGTCATGTGCGAAGATGGAGTCGGCGGCTCCGCAGGGGTGGGGTCATGCTCGAGGGAGACGACAGGCGGCCAATCTTCTCACACCTGAATCGCGAGCCGAAGTCGCACTGGTGTCAACGGCCTTCCAGTGCACTTAGTATCTTCGCGCGCCTTCGAAGGTTTAGTTGCATAGCGACCTGGAAGACCGCCGAGAGGTCGTTATTCTCTGGCTCTTCTCGTAATCGCCTTAGCAGTTGGCTCTCCATCACTTTTAAGTCGATCCACGTTGGTACAAACCTCCCATGAATCTCGTCCGCTACAGTGCGGACGAGCTCCAATGCAGCCTTCAATTGTCCCTGTGCTGCGAGGAGGCGACTCTTGTACCGGACAACTAGATACGGGTCAAAGTGCCATCTCCGCGGGAACGTTCCTAGAACGTCATTCCACTCGTTCGCCTCCGCCAGTGCACCTCGCTCGAGCGAGCAAAGCCCAAGACCGGCAGCTATCAAGACCTGGGCACCCCGGTGAGGGTGTCTACGGTTGACCTCTTGGGCCTCATACAGAAGGTTTTGCGCGGCATCGTAGCGATCGTCTTCAAGTTCCAATAAACCCTGATTGTAACGCAATAGCAGCTTGCCCGTCACTTCCTGAGAGCCCTGAAGCAGTTCTTGGGCTCTTCGAAAGGCGGATCGTGCGGTGTCGCAGTCCCGTAGTCGCACGTGCCATATGCCTCGGTTAAGCTCAGGAAAGAATCGTCCTAGCAGATCCCCTGAACTCGTACTCAATTGCTTTGCAAGCCGAATACACTCTTGTCCTTCCTGTAGGCCCAGCGTACCTTGCCCAATCATTACCATCATCCTGCGATTGATGGCCTTGAGAGATAGGTCAGGGGCCCTCCGGGCAATCGCACGCCCAATTTGGCATGCAGTGGCGCTCGTGTCGTCTCCCTTTTCAGGGTCTCCGTATAGCTGATGAATCGAGAGGATGCAATTACGCATACACTCCAGCTCGGCATCCGGTAAAACGCCGACAGAGTCAATCCTATCGAGGACCTCTCGTACACTTCCAGCGTCTCCGAGCCGATCGAGGAGCCGCAGCCTCAGGTCGCACGCGTTCAGCATGACGTTCCAGGCAGCACTTTCGGTCGCCGTCTGCTCGATTCTTCGCAGTGCTAGAAGGGCCCCCTCTGGCTCCAAGATACCTGCCTGATCCAGCGCATCAATGTGGCTGATCTGCGCCTCCAGGCTCTCGCGAGCACGCCCTTGGCGCGCCAGGTCTGCACTTGCTGTAGCCAGCAAATCCGGCGCATTATCAAAGTCTCTGCTCAGGTGATAGAGCCTGCCAAGCTTCCACCTCACGGTGGCCAGTTGCTTATCTTCATCAGTGCACTCTTCTGCGATCCGGAGGTACTTGATTGCCTCACGGATCGCTCCTGCCGCTTCGGCTCTTTCAGCAGCCTCTCGAGCGAACGGCATAGCTCGCTCCCGGTCTCCCGCTCGGTAGAGGTGAAGCGCCAGTTGCTCCGCGCCAACGGATTGTGCACGCGTGAGTAGGTGATCTGCGACCTCCCGGTGCAGAAGGGCCCGGTGGGCGATGGAGAGCTGGGAATAAACTGCCTGTCGGACTAGGTCGTGTTCAGTTTCGATCGTTTGGTCCTCCCGACTGCGGACAAGATGAAGCTCAGAAAGCTGGGAGATGGCCTGAGCCGTGGCCTCAGGTGTGTTTCCGCTCAACTCCAGTAGCTCTACTACATGGAGAGGTCGAGCAACGGTAGTAAGCAGCTCTAGGAGTCGTCGTGCGTTCGAGCTAAGCTCACGGAATCGCCGTCGGAACACATTCAAGATGCGAGCCGGAAGAACTAAGGAATCGAATTTGCCTTCCGCATACTCGGCAAGTTGGAGCTGGCCAGCGGACCATTCCAAGGTGAGTTGGATAAGGAAGAACGGGGATCCACCGCCGAGTCTGGCGATCTTCTCCTCTAGCCTGGGCTCGATCCGATCTCCTGCCACGGATCGAATCAGGCGCCTTCGATCCTGCCGGGCAAGCCCTGAAACGGATAGAGCAAGGACTGCCTCGTCTCCTTCCAGAGATTCGACGAATCGAGCCAAGGCTGACTCTTTTTCCACTTCCTCCGGTCTTACCGCCAGTATCAACACCAGCCTCCCCTGATCCCACCTAGTCCGAATATATTCAAGAGCGGCTATAGAGGTCTCATCCGTCCACTGAAGGTCATCGATGAAGAGAACAACGGGTTTGTCGCGTGCGATAGCCGATAAGAGCCGCCTCAGAGCGTCAAAGGTCCTGCGTAGAGCGTGGCCCGGCCGAATCCGAGGCGGGTCCTCGGGAAGAGTATCGGAACTCGACAACCGTGGAACCAGGCCTGATACCACTGTTCGCCAGGGGGCATGGAGGGTACGTTTCCCCTTTTCCGCGTGAGAACAGTCCAGGGCATCCAATAGACCGTTCAACGGGATCTCCCTTTCGAGCTCCCCGGAGCGCCCGTATAAAATGGCGTGGCCTTCGTTCTCGGCCTGACGGAGTGCCTCTGTAACCAGCCGCGTCTTTCCCATTCCGGCAGCCCCTGAAACAAGGACAGTCGTGGCATGGCCTTCCGGGCAGGCTGTCATCGCACGCTTGAATCTTCCCAGCGCCTTCTCGCGGCCGACCATCGGAAAACTCTCTTGGCCTGCGACGTACGTTTCGCGACGAGAGGACCTAGCCTCTCTGGCTTCTAGGGACTCATCTATCACTTCCTGTGTCCTCGGGGTCGGGGACCACGTCCGTCGCTCCGAGACCCTCGTTTGCCGGGCTTCGAAATCCTCTAGAACCGCCTCAGCCTCTCCCTTCCGATCTGCTGCGACCAAGCTCCTGATTCTCATGCGGAGGGCCTGTTCGCTCATCGGGTCAAACTCGAGAAGACATTGTGACACCTTGAGTGCCATCGCACCTTTCCCTGCCTCAAAGGCTCTAGCCCAATGTCGATGCAAGATCTCTTCGCTTCTCTCCTTAACCTCCACCCGTCTCCGACTCAGCCATGCCTTAAACTCCCTTGTGGGAGACGAGGCCAGTCCAGCAAGAAGCCCCTTTCTTAGCATGCTGGTAGCCTCGTCCACTTCACCGCCGTTCAGCCTCTTCCAATACACGTCGAGTTCCCGTGTGACATGATCGCTGCTCAGCGCCAAGAATCCCCTCTTATGACGCAAGAGTCGACCATCCGGGGACTTCCGATTGAGGGAGTAGACTAACTGGTTCAGTCTCCTCCGAAGTACTCGGTCCGTGCCCGCAGCCCAAAGCAACGTAGTCACCTCGTCGCGGGAGTATCGAGTCTTGCTTCCTCCCGCGAACAAGGCGACCAATGACGTTTGCTGAGTTGATAGCTGGACCTCGGACCACCCTGAATAGATGCGAGGGCCGTCGAAGCAGGTGAGGTAAGGCAGATTAAAGCGATAAGAGGAACGAGACGTTTCAGCCATTCGTGACAGTTCAATCCGAGAAAAGGCCTTACTGGTACCGGAATATCAGCACCCACAATGCCTCATTCAACCGTTTCCAGAAGCTAGCCTTCTGGCTCACACGCCGCTATCGAGAAAGCTTCGCTGGATCGGTTGTTCTCTCTCCTTCTATACCGTAGGACGCGACACAGTCCGGCTCCGGCTTCAGCAGGGGCCTCGCCAGGCGTCCATCTTGTTGTTCCCGCCTTAGCCAAGATTCTACGAGCCATTCCCATCCGAGCAGCGCCCGTGCCTCGCTCGGCCGGACGCCGGTTAGCCTCATCATTTGATTGCTCAAGGTGAACCCGTCCGGATAACCCATCGCGGTCCCCACCTTATAGAGGCTGTCCGAGGAGTTTTGCAGTTTGATGGTGGCACGAAGAACACGAGAGAATTGTAACCAATGGGATGGAACCGGGAGACCCTGGTTCTTCATTCTCCGACCGAACGCACGTCTGGATAAGTACAGACCTCGTGCCAGTGCCGTTGTCGTCTTGACTTTGTGGGACAGTTCAACGGAACGGCGGATTAGATGCCGTGTGTCCGAGTCGATGTCCACTCCTCGCCACAGGAGGTAGTCAACTAAATCCACCGACAGATGAGCTGGTGGGCGCGAGAGGAGGGCTGCCAGGTCCTCCGGCTCCGGCCTGGCGTGGTTCGGTAGGACCGAGTGCGGCCGACAACGCTCCAGAATGCCAAGGGCTTCCAGACCACCATCCCTAAACGATCCCGTAGGTAGTACTACGATGAGAGCCAGTCCTCCGGGACGCTCCTCAAGTGTTTCGACTTCCCCCAAGTCGGGGTTGGCCGACGGGTGCCACACGAGTGAACTGCCACGTGGCGTGGGGTTTCGTCGAAACCACTCCCGGGGGTTGGTAAGAGGAGTCAGGGTCTTGTAGGAGGGCGTGAGGAGTGACAGGTGGGAAGCGCCTTGCGACATGCTTGGCCTCCTTGGGTGCCGGGGTCCTTGGTTGACGAAACCCAACCGTAACGGCTCAATGATCAGCACTTGATCAGTGCCAAGAGGGCTTCTCGCTGCCGAGCCAGGGGCTTCCTGGCCTAGGAGAGGGTTCGCTAGCCGTGCTGGTTCAGCGGGATCTGGAGTTTTGGCCCCGGACGGATGTGAGTGGAAGGGAGGTCATGCGGTCTCGTTCGGTTTGGATCTGATCGGCTTGCCCTCGTCCGATGACCCCAGGCATGCAAACAAGTGGGGAGCCTTCCTTTCACCCCCTTCCTCCACCTCCACAGTTCCCCGTTCTTCCTCCGCCACCATCCCGAACTTCCCACTACCCAAAAACCGTTACTCCCTACGGCCCAACCCCTCGCACCGCGTTGGAATCGGGTTCTGGGAAAAGTCGTGAATGGGGGGCCGAACCCCGACTTCCCGATAGCGTTTCCTTCGGGTGAGGCTGCGGAGGCACGGGTACCCCATCTCCGGTGACCACCCCCCATCCCACCCCAACACCTCCAGCCCCCAAACCAAAAACGCGCCGCCCGGCGGAGCCCCGAAAGGCTGCACCGGACAGCGCGTTTGAAATGTGGTATGGGCCCGGGTAGACCCGAACTACCGACCTCACACTGATCGAGGCGCTGGCGCCCTTCCTCCGGGCCAGGGAGAGTCACGGCCACCGGCTGAGCGTACACACCAAAGCCTCTCCGATCTCCCGACTCACCCGGCTCCGTTCCGGCTCCGGGCCCGTCGCGAGCCCCTGGCTCACCTCCAGCTCGATCCCGAGATACGCGGGATCGTCGAACGTCCGGCGCAGAGACGTGGTGAGGCCGTCGGAGGTCCCGTAGTAGGGGGCGTTCTTCCTCACCCGCAGGTGGGGGAGGGCCCTCTCGAGCTCTTCCATGAAGATCCGGGAGAACGCCGACTCTCCGGGACGGCCGGGATCGAAGAGGACCCCGATGTCCACCTTCCGGGCGACGCCGTCCAGGGTCGGGGTGAAGGTGTGGACCCCCAGATGTAGGGCCAGGGCCCCTTCGGCGAGCCACCCGGCCAGGAGGCTGCGTACCCGGGTCCAGTAGGGGCGGTGGTGGCGAGCGACGATCTCCCGGCGCTCTCTTTCCGGAAGTTCCCTCGTGAGCTCGGAGAACAGGGACTCGTGCGCCGGGGACCGGTTCGCGTCCACCAGGAGGCGGGTGGTGGTGGAGTAGCGGAGGGGGGCCCGGGTGAGGCGGGCCAGGTGACGGGCCACGGGGAGGGCCCCCGGGTCCCACCCCCGGTGCGAAGCCAGGAGATCGTCCCGGCCCTGAAAGAGGGGCGCCCATCGCTCGGGCACCCGGTTCCCAGCGTGCTCGCAGGTGACGAGGATCCGGAGGTCCGGGCTCCCGGACGGGACCCACCGGCTCCCGGGTTCTCCGGCCACCTCCTTCAACCCCGGGACCTGCCGACCGTAAACGGTCGGTTGTCCTCCAGGCATCCCGCGAGCTCCCGGTAGACCTCCCCCAGTTCGTCCCGAGAGGGGTCGGACCCCGCAGCGGCCACGAGGCGCCGGGCCAGGGGGCCCTCCCCCAGGATGGTCTCCAGAAAGGGACGCCACTCCGGGGCCTGCACCACCTCCCGGCCCATCCCTCCGGCCAGGGCGGCCCAGACCTCTGCAGCAGAGAGCTCCTCCCCCCCTCCCTCCACCCCCAGGGCCTCCAGGTACGCGGGGTGCCGGACCACCGCCCGCTCTCCGAGTTGGATGGTCTCGTCCAGGATCCCGGCCAGCTCATCGGTCTCGAAGGCCGGGAGGCCCGCCGGATCGTGCAGGGCCCGGACGCAGAGCTCCCGGACGAGGGCGGCCACCAGGGCCACCACGGCCACATCGGCGCCGGCGGACTCCTGGGAGTCCAGGATCCGGATCTCGATGGAGCCTCGCTGGAAGCGGGCGATCGCGCCCCGGGCGTTCACCCACTCGTGGCGGACGATTCCCTCGGGGTCCAGCTCCTCCATGTCCCGATAGATGCCTCCCAGGAGGACCTCCTCATACTCCTGCCGGGATTCCATGGGCTCAGGGACCACCCGCCCGGTCACGGCGGGGATGCGGGTGGCGTTCACGCGGTAGGCGGCGAGCCGCTCGTCCAGGTGGGCTGCCGCCCGGCCGTCCACGAAGGGGGACGAGGCCGTGAGGGCGGGAAGGATCGGGAGCGCCAGGCGGACCGCCTCGTGGAGGGCGGCAAACTCCTCGTCCCCCTGGAAGGGAAGGTTCAGGTGGGTGGACTGGAGGTTCCCCCAACCGTGTCCCCGGCACGAGAAGATTCGGTCGAAGGTCCGGTAGACCTCGGTGTATTCGTGTGGCCAGAGCCGCACTTCGGTATCCGGATCCATCCAGGGGTGCATCCCCCCGGGAAGGAGCCGGCACCCCATGGCGCTGAGGATGGCGTTCGCCCGCCGCACCTCCCCGTGGAAGTCCGTGGCGAGCCCCGCGAGGTTCGGCCAGGGACCGTTGGTCTTGATCTCCAGGACGTGGAGAGCCAACTCGTTGGACCATGCCAACCTTCCCAGGGCCACCTCGGATTCGGGGCTTCCCGCCACCTCGGCGATCAATTCGTCCGCCACCGGCCGGATGTCCAGGGAGTCCCGGTCGACGATCATGTACTCGAGCTCCACCCCGAAGGCCTGGAAGAGCCCCAGGGGGGGGGTCGGAGTCTCGTCTCCCGGCTTGGTACCGGGACCCGGGTCCGGGATCCCGTCTCCCCGGCGTTCTTCCGCCGTCACGGTCCCTCCTCTCTCCCCATCCCTCGTTCGTCCAACTTTTTCCGGAAGTACTTCATGATCTCCATGTACAGTTCGTCCCCGATCACATCGTCCTCGTAGCCCGCTTCCACGTTGGGGTTGTCGTTCACCTCCATGACCATGGGGCGGCCGTCCACCACCTTCAGATCGACCCCGTAGAAGCCCCCGCCCACTAGAGTGGCAGCCCGGACGGCCAACTCCACCAGCTCCCCGGGAACCTCCTCCAGGGCGACGGCCTCCACCTTCCCGTAGCCGGTGGCCTCCTTCCCCTCCTCCCGGATGATCTGCCAGTGTCCCGGGGCCATGTGGTAGCGTGCGGCAAACAAAGCCTTCCCCTCCAGGATCCCGATCCGCCAGTCGAAGGTGGAGGGGGTCCACTGCTGAGCCACCACCAGCTCCGATTCCCGGAGGAGGTCCGGAAGGATCCCCTCCAGGGACTCCCGGTTTTCCACCTTCACCACTCCCCGGGAGAAGGCGCCGTCTGGGCGCTTCAGGACACAAGGGAAGCCCACCTTCTCGTCCACCTCAGCCACGTTCCCCTCGTGGAGGACCAGGGTGACCGGGCAGGGGATTCCGTGGCAGAGAAAGAGCTCGGCCTGGTAGACCTTGTTCGTGCACCGGATGATGGATTCGGGATCGTCGATGACCACGAGCCCTTCCCTGGCCGCCCGGAGCGCCATGCGGAAGGTGTGGTGCTCCACCGAGGTGGTCTGGCGAAGGAAGAGGGCGTCGTACTCCGCCACCCGAGCCGCCTCGTCGGGGCCGAT
>SKZC01000062.1 GCA_007127575.1 Gemmatimonadota bacterium | reverse complement strand
TCATCTTCGGTTTGGGGGTTCTACTCCTTCTGGTGGAAGCCTTCCTCCTCCCGGGGATGGGCGTGTTCGGTATCCTGGGGATCCTGTCCGTGTTGGGGGGAATCTACATGAGCCTGCTGGGCGGGCTTCCCACCCAGGCCGACTTCACCCGGGCCGGAGGGGTGTTGGGCGCCACCCTCCTTCTTACCATCGTGAGCGGGTGGATTCTGATCACGCGACTTCCCACGAACCAGCGCCTCACTCGGGTGGGAATCTTCCTGGGGGAGGCGACGACTCGGGAAACGGGTTACACTTCGTCCGTTCGGAGAAACGAGCTCATCGGGAGGGAAGGTGTGGCGGTTACCGATCTCCGGCCGGCGGGGACCGGCCTCTTCGACGACGAGCGCATCGATGTGGTATCGGAGTCGGAGTGGGTGGAGGCGGGATGCCCCATTCGGATCGTGAACTCGGAGGGGTACCGGCACGTGGTGCGCCCCATCCAGAGCCCCCGAGGGGACTCCGAGGCCGAGGCGGCCCTCATCGACGATTGATCATCCCCGGTCTCGCCCCCCTTGGGGGGTCGCCCGGACGGAACCACGAACTCGACAGCGACCTGGACAAGGAGATCCCTTCGGATGCACTTCCTTTCGTACCCTCCCCTGGCTCTGATCCAGCAGGTGGACGATCTGTTTTTCGGGACCACGGCGCTGGTGGTTCTGGCCCTGGTCATCTTCGTCGTCATCCTTCTCTGGGCCATCCCGGTCCGGCTCTGGGTGGAGGCCATCTCGGCCGGGGCACGGGTGGGGATCGGCTATCTGGTGGGGATGCGGCTTCGGAAAGTGAACCCTCCCGCCGTGGTCCGGCCCCTCATCTGGGCCACCAAGGCGGGGCTTCCGCTGGGCGTGGGTGACCTGGAGGCGCACTATCTGGCCGGGGGCCGAGTGGACCGGGTGGTCCGGGCCCTCATCAGTGCGGACAAGGCCAACATCGACCTGGGCTTCCAGCAGGCCGCGGCCATCGATCTGGCGGGACGGGACGTGTTCGAAGCCGTCCAGGTGTCGGTGAACCCGAAGGTGATCACCACCCCCCGAGTGGCCGCCATGGCCAAGGACGGGATCCAGCTCATCGCCATGGCCCGGGTGACCGTTCGGGCGAACATCAACCGGTTGGTGGGAGGAGCTGGAGAGGAGACGATCCTGGCCCGAGTGGGGGAGGGGATCGTCTCCAGCATCGGTTCCTCCGACAGCCACAAGGCGGTGTTGGAAAACCCCGACAACATTTCCAAGACGGTGCTCAGCCGGGGGTTGGACTCGGGGACGGCTTACGAGATCCTATCCATCGATATCGCCGATGTGGATGTGGGCAAGAACATCGGTGCCGAGCTCCAGACCGACCAGGCCGAGGCCGACAAGCGGGTGGCCCAGGCTCGGGCCGAGGAGCGGCGCGCCATGGCCGTGGCGCTGGAGCAGGAAATGCGGGCCAAGGTCCAGGAGATGCGGGCTCGCCTGGTGGAGGCGGAAGCCTCTGTGCCTCTGGCCATCGCCGAGGCGTTCCGGGAGGGGAACCTGGGGATCATGGACTACATGCGCTACCGGAACATCGAGTCCGACACCTCCATGCGGGACGCCATCGCCGGCACCGACGACGGACCGGCCGGCGGAGGTCAGGAACCTCTGGAGTGACTCGGGACACAACGCCCGGATCCATGACGTGTGAAAGGAGGCTTTAGCCGTTGGATGGTGGTGTAGCTCAGCTCCTCTTCATCCTCTTCATCATCGTTGCCGCCCTCCTGGATTTCATCGGGAGGAATCAGGAGAAGCGGCGTAAGATGGAGGAGATGGAGAAGGAGGACGCCCAGGAGGAAGGGGCCCTCGAGGGTGAAGGAGCGCCTTCCTCCACCCGCCGGGACCGGGGCGAAATGGCGACCAAGGAGGCCGGGCCTTCGGAGGGGGAGCGGGAGACGGCGGACAGCATGGTCCCCTCCGACCTCTGGGAGGAGATCCTGGGGGGCATCGCCGGAACTCCCACCGAGAAAAAGGACGAGGCCCCTCCTCGGGAACCGGAGCGGGAGAGGGAGGAGTTCCAGCGAGCGGAATTCGAGTGGGAGGCGGAGCGTTCCCGTCCCGGGACCGAATCGGAGCCGGTGGCAGCGGAGCGCTCTCCGTCGGTCCAGAGGGCTGAGCCGGAGCAGGAGAGGAAGCCCAGATCGGCACGCCGAACCGAGTCCGAGCGGGAGGCCACCCCCCTGGCCCGGCTTTCCGAGAAAGAGCTCATGGACCGGGCCAAGAAGGAGGAGCGGAGTCTCCGCCTCGGCCGGGCTGAGCGGAAGAAGAAGGCTCGACCCAGCCCCCGGGGCGAGGCACCGGACGACTGGGCCGAGCTCTTCAGTCCCGGGGATCCCTCAGCCCTCCGCCGGGCCGTGGTCTACCGGGAGGTGTTGGGCAAGCCCTTGGCCCTCAGGGGCCAAGGCGGATGGGAGGAGGAGGGGGGCTGACTTCGCCCCCCACTTCCGATTCGGCTACATCTCTCCCCGACTCATCTTCCGCAGCACGGTGTGGAGGATCCCTCCGTTCTTGTAATACTCCACCTCCACATCGGACTCTAGCCGCACGTCGGCCGTGAACTCCACCTCCGATCCGTCCTCCTTACGGGCCCGGACCGTCACCTGGGAGTTGGGGGCCAGCCCCTCCTTCACCCCGGTGACGTCGAACGTCTCCTCACCCGAGAGCCCCAGGCTTTCCACCGACTCTCCTTCCTGGAACTGAAGGGGTAGCACGCCCATCCCCACCAGGTTGCTGCGGTGAATCCGCTCGTAGCTTCGGGCCAGCACGGCGCGTATTCCCAGCAGGATCGTACCTTTGGCTGCCCAGTCCCGGGAGCTCCCGGTTCCGTACTCCGTCCCCCCTAGCACCACGAGGGGGGTCTCCTCCTCCTGGTAGCGCATGGCGGCGTCGTAGATGGGGAGGGTCTCGCCTGAGGGGAAGTGGATGGTGAAGCCGCCCTCCTTTCCGTCCAGCAAGAGGTTCCGAATCCGGACGTTGCCGAAGGTGCCCCGCATCATCACCTCGTGGTTGCCTCGACGGCTCCCGAAGGTGTTGAACTCCCAGGGCTTCACCCCGTGCTCCTGGAGGTAGCGTCCGGCGGGCTGGTCCTTGGGGATGGCGCCTGCCGGAGAGATGTGGTCCGTGGTCACTGTGTCGCCCATGAGGGCCAGGACCCGGGCGCCATGGATGTCCTGGGGCTCAGGGGGATCCGGCTCCATCCCCTCGAAGAAGGGGGGTTGGCGGATGTAGGTGGAGTCGTCGTCCCACTCGTAGAGTCCGGTGTCCTCGGGGAGGGGGAGGGCCTTCCACAGCTCGTCCCCCTCAAAGACCTCGGCGTAGCGCTCCTTGTACATCTCAGGCTTCAGGGAGGAGGTCACGGTGTCCCGGATTTCCTCCGCCGAGGGCCAGATGTCCTCCAGGAAGACGGGGTTTCCGTCCCCGTCCCGGCCCAGGGGCTCGTTGTGGAGATCGATGTCGATCCGTCCCGCCAGGGCGAAGGCCACCACCAGCATGGGGGAAGCCAGGTAGTTGGCCCGGACCAGAGGGTGGATGCGGGCCTCGAAGTTCCGGTTCCCGCTGAGGATGGAAGAGACCACCAGGCCGTCCTCCTGGACCGCCTCGGCGATGGGCTCCGGGAGGGGGCCGGAGTTGCCGATGCAGGTGGTGCACCCGTACCCCACGACCTGGAAGTGAAGCTCCTCCAGGAAGGGGAGGAGACCGGACATCTCCAGGTAGTCCGTCACCACCTTGGAGCCCGGCGCCATGCTCGTCTTCACCCAGGGCTTCACCTGGAGTCCCTTCTCCAGCGCCTTCTTGGCCACCAGTCCGGCTCCCACCATGACCGAGGGGTTGGAGGTGTTCGTGCAGCTCGTAATCGCGGCGATGACGATGCTCCCATCTCCCACCTCCACGGTCTCACCGCTTTCCAGCGTCACCTGTGAGGCGCGGCCGTTCTGTCGACGCCGGGGCCGGGGCTTCATCGCAGTGGCGAACGCGCCGCCTGAGCCCTCCACCGCCACTCCCTCCGTGGCTCCGGCGACGGCGGCGGGGCTGGCGCCCCCTTCGGCGGCCCACTCCTCGGTGGGAAGCGCGTCCGCCGGTGGGTCCTCATCCGGGAGGGAATAGCCCTCGGGAAGCAGACCGGGAAGGTCGTTGTCGAAAGAGTGGGGGAGGTTCACCAGCGAGATGCGGTCCTGGGGACGGCGGGGCCCGGCCACGCTGGGCTCCACCGTGGAGAGGTCCAGCTCCAGAAGCTCGGTGTACTCGGGGATGGGGCTTTCATCCGTCCGGAAGAGTCCCATCTCCTTGGAGATCCTCTCCACCCTCTTAATCAGCTCCGGCGGCCGTCCCGTCCCCTCAAGATAGCGGAGCGTCTCCTGGTCCACCGGGAAGAAGCCTACGGTGGCACCGTACTCCGGCGACATGTTGCCGATGGTCGCCCGGTCCGGGAGCGGAAGGGTGCTGAGGCCGGAGCCCACGTACTCCACGAACCGGCCCACTACGCCGTGGTTCCGGAGCATCTCCGTGACGGTCAGGACCAGGTCCGTGGCGGTAGCTCCCTCCTGAAGGGCGCCGGTGAGCTTCACGCCCACCACCTCCGGGAGGAGCATGTAATAGGGCTGCCCCAGAAGGACGGCTTCTGCCTCAATCCCCCCGACGCCCCAGCCCACGACCCCGAGACCGTTGATCATGGGGGTGTGGGAATCCGTGCCCACCACCGTGTCCGGGAAGGCCAGCTCGGACCCTCCCTCGCTTCGGCGGTGCATGACCGAAGCCAGGTACTCCAGGTTCACCTGGTGAACGATCCCGGTGCCTGGGGGCACCACGCTGTAGTTCCGGAACGCCTTCTGAGCCCAACGGAGGAGGGCGTACCGTTCCCGGTTCCGCTCCATCTCCTTCTCCACGTTGAGCCGGTAGGCGTCCTTGGTTCCGAAAAAGTCCACCTGAACCGAGTGATCGATGACCAGATCCACCGGGACCACCGGGTTGATCTTCTCCGGATCCTCACCCAGGTCGGCCAGGCCGGCGCGCATGGCGGCGAGATCCACCACCGCCGGTACGCCAGTGAAGTCCTGGAGGACGACCCGAGAGGGCATGAAGGGGAAGTTCTGGCCCGCGTTCGTGGGGCTCCAACTCGCCACGGTTCGGACATCCTCCTCCGTCACGTACCCCTTGCCGGCGTGCCTCAGCACGTTCTCGAGGAGGATGCGGATGGAGAAGGGAAGGCGGTCCACCTGGGCCAAGCCCTCCTCTTCCAGCTTTCCGATCCGGTAGAAGGAAGTGGACCCTTCGGGTAGGTCCACGGTCTTTAGGGCGCCGAACGGATCCTTCAGGCCATCGCTCACAATCGGGTACCTCGTCTCTGGGGTCGGGTCGTGGGGCTCACCAGTCGGGTCCCGGCGTCCATGGCGGCCACCCTCGGGACCCAAACACTTCCTTTCGAAATCAGATTGGTAGAATAGGAAATTCCGAGCCGAAAGGACACCCGGGGGGATGGGTTGGCGGGACCGGGTTACGCGCTGGGGCGGGACTCCGCTCGGTCCTGGTGGCCCTCCACCAGCCTGACGAAGCGGCGGGCGAAGGCCTGGACCTCGGACCAGTCCGTGAACTCATGGTCCGTGGATGTGTCGGTGGGGAGTCCTTCCTTCGCGGCGATTCGCTTCATGAGCCAACGTTTCGCCGCTCCATACTTCGTGTAGCGTAGGGCCCCGGCGATGAAGTCCACCAGGTCGGGGCTCCAGCCCGTCCCTTCCAGGAAGGTCTCCACCCCCTCCCGGACATCCGGGAGGCGCTCTGTCTTGGCGGCACCCAGGCTTACGGAAAGGAAGGCGGAGGGTCGGGACTGGAGGAGATCCAGGTGCCGAACGATGAATCGCTCCGCCTCGCCCTCGTGCCGGCCGGCGTGGACTGCCGAGGCCACGAGAAGCCCGTCGTACGTGGGGGGAGGGTCCTCGGTGAGGGGGCTAGCTACGTCCAGCACGGAGACGTTGTGTCCTTCCTTTCGAGCTTCCTCCGCGATGAACTCCACGATCTTCCGGGTCTGCCCTTCTTCGGTGGCGTACACCATCGTCAAGTTTGCCATGGATCGCGTCCTGAGTGAAGGGGAAGCGGGATCGTGTGTATTTTTTCCCGGATTCGCCGCTTCCGTTCGCGAAGGTGTGGAAGGACTGCAAGCCCTTGTGAGTAAAGGATGTAGTCCGCCCAGTGGGTGATTGGCACGAATCTTCCGACACGAGTTTGTGACTGGATGTGAGCCGGACCCCTCCTCGGGGGACTCTCGGACGGACCTTCGGAGGATGGGCCCACAGTTCCGTCTTGAGCGAGGAGAAGAGTATGCGCGGTTACCCTTTGATGTCCATTCCGTCCCCACCGGACGAACCGCTGGGCCTCTCGGCGGCGGTCCAAGCGTCGTCGGATGTGGCTCTCATCACGACGGACCTCAAAGGTCGGATTTCCGTCCTCGGCCCCGGAGCCCGCGACTTGTTGGGATACGAGCCGGCGCGTATGGTCGGAAAGGACCTCTCCTTCGTCCTCTCACCTGACGAGAAGCAGGCGTGGTACGAGCTGCTTTGCAAGGTGCGGGAGGGCGATTCTGTGCGGGGGCACGAGATGGTCTGCGTCCATCGGGACGGGAGCCCCCTGGATGTCCGTCTGGTGCTATGGCCGATCCGCTCTGACCTGGGAGACGTTGTTGGCGTTGCCATTCTCGTGGAGGACGCCCTGACCCGACATCGAGCGGACACCTTCGAGGCCCTTTCGCACGTTGTCACGGAAGCGGTGTGCGTCCCTCCGGAGGGACAGGGATGCTTCGAGGCCCTGGCGGAAGCGTGTATCGGGTCCGTGGCCGACTTCTGCCTCACATACTCCGCCGGTCCCGACGGAGCGGTCCTGCGGACGGCTGGGGCCCACGTGCGGCAGGACGCGCTCCCGGTTCTGGAGGAGTTGGATCGGGTTCATTCTCCGGGGACGGAGGGGCACCCCGTGCGAGCCGCCATCCAGGAGGGTCGGGAGCTCGCCGTCTGGGCGGTGTCGCCGAGGGCCGTGAAGCGTTTTGCCCGGAGCGCCGAGCATCACCGACTGATTCAGGACCTTCAACCGACCTCCGTCCTCGTATTGCCGATCTGGGCCGGGACGGAGGTCATGGGAGCCGTGATTCTGGGGACCGTAGCGGGCGGGACCCCGGGCTTTCAACCCGAGGACCTTCCCCGAGTTCGCCAGGTGGTGGGAAGGGCGGCCTTCGCTCTTCGGAGCCGGAACGAGGCTTTAGCGTTCGTCTCTCATGACCTGAAGAACTTTCTCGCCGCAATCGAAGCGGGGGTACGGGCCGTCAGCGACCTCCACAGCTCCCCGGAGGAGAAGGACATGATGCTCGGACGGGTCCTCACCACCACCCAGAGAGCCCATCAGTGTACCCAGGACCTGTTGGATGCCACGTGCAGCGAAGTGGGCCGGCTGGCCCTGAACCGAAGGAAGGTCTTTCCTCAGGTCCTGATCCATGATGCCTTTCAGCAGATGGAGGACACGGCCCGGGCCATGCAGGTGTCCGTTCGCATGGAGGTGGAGGAATGCCTTCCCCTGGTGGAGGTTGATCCGGACCGGATGCACCGGGTTCTGATGAACCTGCTGGCCAATGCGGTTAGACACGCCGGACAGGGCGGTCAGGTGTGGCTCGGAGCGAGCCGGAGTGGCTATGGCCAGGTGGACCTCTGGGTCCAAGATGACGGACCCGGGATTGCCCAGGAGCTGCATGAGCGGATCTTCGAACGGTACTGGCGGGGGAATCCTCGGGGGGGGAGCGGGCTGGGGCTCAGTATCTCCCGAAAGCTCGTGCGGGCACACGGCGGGGACATCGAGGTGGAGTCGAATCCGGAGAAGGGCGCCCGTTTCACCTGCCGGATTCCCGTTCGCCACCAGCGGATGGAGCGAGAACCTGTCGCAGCCGTCCCGGGATCAGCCGGTCCGGAATCCGGATCCCCACCACCGAGCCGGCGGAGGTCGTCGTGACGGCCGGGAATCGATGACTCTACGCTACCGGGGTCTCCGCACGCGAGGTCCGTCCACCTAAGTTCCCGGATCACAGATACGGGAGACCGGGGTCGGACCGCGGTTCTCGGCTGATTCTCACTTCCCGCATTGCCCCGATGGCCCGAGCCTGGCTCGGAGGCTCTGGCCTTCCGTGGTGCCCCCGGCCTTGTTCGACTCCGTCTCTCTGGCGAAAATCTACGCTGCGTACGGCGTCGCCGGGGTGGCGGAATTGGTAGACGCGGAGGTCTCAAAAACCTCTGGGCTTCGGCCCTTGCGGGTTCGATTCCCGCCCCCGGCACTCTGATTTTGGCC
>SKZC01000461.1 GCA_007127575.1 Gemmatimonadota bacterium | reverse complement strand
TCTCCTCGAGTCAGGCGTTCCAGCCCCCCTGTGAACACCACCTTCAATCCTTTCAGCGCATCGCTCCCCTCTTTTTCAGGTGGGATGGGGCGCACACCTCGCGAAAGGACCTCGTCGATGGCGGTCTGCACACGGGGTTCCTGGAAGAATGCCACGATCTGCTGGGACATCTTGGGACCAATGCCCGGCACCTCCTCCAGCTCCTCCGCCGTCGCCCCGCGGATGGCCTCCAGGTCCCGGAAGTGACGGGCCAGATCCCGCGAGACGGCCACTCCCACCTCCGGAATCCCCAATCCGAAGAGGAACCGTTCCAGCTCGACTTCCTTCCGGTGTCGGATGGCCTCCACCAGGTTCGCGGCGGACTTTTCGGCGAACCCGGGCAGCTCCTCCAACTCCTTCTGGGTGAGATCGAAGAGGTTCGCCAATTCCCGGACGAGTCCTCGCTCCACCAGGAGGACGGCGGTTTCCTCACCGAGCCCTTCGATGTCCAGCCCGTGTCGGGAGGCGAAGTGCACGATCCTCCCCTTGAGCTGGGCCATGCACCCGAAGCGGTTGGGGCAGATGGTGAACGGCCCTCGCTGCGTCACCGCCGTACCGCAGTTCGGGCACCGATCCGGCATGGTATACGGAGGGTTCCGCTCCCGGCCCTCCTCCTCCAGGCGCTCCACCACCTGGGGAATCACGTCCCCGGCCCTTTGCACCCGCACCAGGTCGCCTTCACGCACATCCTTGCGAGCCAACTCCTCCCGGTTGTGCAGGGAGGCTCGGGAGACGGTGACGCCACCCACCTCCACGGGCCGCAGAAGTGCCACCGGCGTGAGGACTCCGGTGCGGCCCACCTGCACTGCGATGCGCTCGATCCGGGTCACCTCCTTCCTGGGCTCGAACTTGTAGGCCAGGGCCCAGCGGGGGTGCCGGGAGGTGGTCCCGAGGTCGGCCCGGAGGGCCAGGTCGTTCACCTTCACCACCACTCCGTCGATCTCGTAGTCCAGATCCTCCCGACGAAGATCGAAGGAGCGGTGGTATTCCAGGACCTCCTCCACTTCCCGGACGAGGATCACCTCCTCCGGAAGCCGGAACCCCCAACCCCGGAGGGCCTCCACCCCTTCCATGTCCGTCCGGAAGCTCATCCCCTCCACGGCCAGGACATCGAAGGCCAGAAACTCCAGGGGCCGCTGGGCCGTGATCCGGGAGTCCAGTTGCCGCACCGCACCGGCAGCGGCGTTTCGGGGGTTCGCGAAGGGCTCTTCTCCCCGCTCGACCAGATCCTGGTTCAACCGCTCGAAGGAGGAGAGATACATGAGGATCTCGCCTCGAACGGCCAGGAGCGACGGCGGAGCCTCCCCCTCTTGGGTAGCGATGCGGAGGGGGACGGAGGGCACGGTCCGGGCGTTCTCCGTCACCCCCTCCCCCACCTGCCCGTTGCCCCGGGTCACCGCCCGATCCAGGAGACCGTCCAGGTAGACCAGCTCCATGGACACTCCGTCCAGCTTGGGCTCCAGGAGGTACTCCACCGGTCCCTCGGCGGCCTTCCGCATCCGTTGCTGGAAACGTCGCAGGTCCGCCTCTTCCTGGGTGGAGTCCAGAGAGAGCATGGGAACCACATGCCGGATGTTCGGGAGGGTGTCCAGGGGCTCGGCCCCCACCCGCTGGGTAGGGGAGTCCGGAGTCCGGAGATGGGGGTGGGCCGCCTCCAGTCGCACCAGCCGGCGGAAGAGCTCGTCGTATCTGGCGTCGGAGATTTCCGGACGACCTTCCATGTGGTAAAGCCGGTCGTGTCGTCGGATCTCTTCCCGGAGGATCTCGGCCTCTCCAGCGGCCTCCTGGGGCTTCAGATCTCGAGGAGGAACGTTGGAAGGCAGTGACGCGTCGGTCATGGAGTCGAGGGGGGACGAGGCTGGCCAGGCGTAGGTTCGTGGGTGATTCAAAGTTGGCTGCGAGGAAGGTACCCCGGTGGCCGGGAACCGACCAGTGCGCCGGATCGGGCCTTCTGGTGCCGGGGCCCGAGCCGCGTATTTTGTCGTTTTCGCAAGGACACGACACTCCACCCACCTTCCATAAAACCCAGGAGCGACCCATCGACGGGCCCAGCGTGGGAGCCCAGGAACTCAGTGCGAAGGAGGTGGCCCAGCTCCGAGGCGAGACCCCTGGGGTGGAAGGCGGGATCCATCTCAACAACGCCGGCGCCGGGCTCATGCCCACCCGGGTGCTGAACGCGGTTCAAGAGCATCTCGAGCTGGAGGCGGTCCAGGGGGGTTACGAGGCGGCGACCCTCCGGCGCTCCGCCATGGACGAGGCCTATGCGGATGTGGCGAAGCTGGTGAAGGCCTCTCCGGACCGGGTCGCTTTTCTGGAAAGCGCCACGGTGGGGGTGGCTCAGGCCCTCTCCTCCATCCCTTTCCGGCCGGGTGACCGCATCGTCACCACCCGGGACGACTACGTCTCCAACCAGATCATGTACATCTCGCTCCGGGAGCGCCTTCAGGTGGAGGTGATCCGAGCCCCCGACGGACCGGAAGGGGGAGTGGATCTGGGAGCGCTGGAAGAGCTCATTCACCGGAAGGCTCCCCGCCTGGTGTCCGTCACCCACGTTCCCACCAACTCCGGGCTGGTCCAACCGGTGGAGGAGATCGGGGTTATGGCCCGGCACCGGGACGTTCTCTACCTGGTGGACGCGTGCCAGTCCGTAGGACAGATCCCGGTGGATGTGGAGGCCTGGGGGTGCGACTTCCTGGCCGCCAGCGCCCGGAAATACCTCCGGGGACCCCGGGGCACCGGGTTTCTGTATCTCTCGGATCGCGTCCTGGAACAGGGGCTGGAGCCCCTCTTTCCCGACCTCCGAGGGGCGGACTGGGTGGACGACGACCTCTACCAACCCGCAGCCGACGCTCGACGGTTCGAGACCTGGGAGTCATCCGTGGCGGGGCTTCTGGGGATGGGTGCGGCGGCCCGCTACGCCCGGGACGTAGGTGTGGAGCGGGGCGGGCGACGTGCCTTCAGGTTGGCCGCCCTCCTCAGGGAGAGGCTGGCGGGGCTGCCGGGTGTACGGGTGCTGGACCGAGGGTCCCGGCTCTGCGCCATCGTCACCGTGGCGGTGGAGGGATGGCGCCCCCGGGAGCTGGTGAGGTCCCTTCGGGCCCAGGGGGTTCGCACCTCGGCCTCCGAGCTGGGCTCCGGCCTGTTGGACTTCAGGGACAAGGGTGTGGAGGGGGCGCTCCGGCTCTCGCCCCACTACTACAATACCGAGGAGGAGGTACATGAGGCGGTGGATCGTCTGGAGGGGATTCTCACCGGATCGTCGGACTCAGGGCCCTAGCAGGGCGGGGTGGGCTTCCCTTCTCGGGCTGGTTTTCCTCACTGCAGGATGCGCCGGCGTCTCCGTGCCCTTCTTCGGCACCGAGCCGGTGGCGACTCCCGAGCTCCTGGAGATCCGGGACGGCCCGCCCATGGATCAGCTCCAGTGGGGGATTTTCGTGGCCGAGGTGGACAGCGTGGAGGTGAACGGTCCGGAGGGGGCGGGGTGGAGCCCCGCGCTCACCCCTCTGGTAGAGGAAGGCGCCCACCGGAAGTTCATTCCCGCCTCCAACATGAAGCTTCCACTCACGGCGGCGGCCCTCTCCCGCCTGGGGCCGGACTATCGGTACGAGACGGCGTTCTACGCCACGGCGGAACAGGATGGGGACTTTCTCCGGGGAGACCTCATCCTCCCGGCCAGAGGCGACCCCACCCTGGGGGAGCCCTTCCGGTCCTCGGGAGAAGCCGCGTTGGAGGAGCTGGCGGACTCACTGGTTGCCACGGGGGTCCGGGTGGTGGAGGGGGCCCTGGTGGTGGACGTGAGCGCGTGGGACTCCACCTCGGTGCCCGACAGTTGGATGCTGGGCAACCTGATGCAGGCCTACGGAGCCGGAGCCGGCGCCTTCGTGGTGGACCGGGGACGCCTGAACGTGGTGGCCCGAGGAGACCCCTTCCCGGGGCGGCCGGCCCAGCTCCGCTGGTCTCCCCTGGGGGAGCCGGACTTTCTGGAGAATCAGGTGACCACGGTGGAGGAAGCCGAGAGCGGCACTCCGCTAGAGGTCCACTTTGGGCCGGAGCGGAGACAAGCGACGGTGTCCGGAGGAGTGCCCCCGGCCCGCACCGACTCCGTCCAGGTGGCCATCCGGGACCCGGTGCGCCAGGCGGCCGCGCTCCTGCACCGACTCCTTCTGGACCGAGGCGTGGAGATCCACTTCGGACTCCATATCCTCTGGGAGGAGGGGGAGCCGCTGGGGGCGGGATGCGAATCCGGGTCCATACGCGAGTGCGATTCGGCCCGGAGGCTGGCGGCCCTGGAGAGTCCACCCCTGTCGGAGATAGCGGTACCCATCCTGGCCCGAAGTGACAACTGGATCTCCGAACAGCTCGCCCGCACCCTGGGAATGGAGGTGGGGGGAAGGGGTGAGCTCACCCAGGGGTTGGAGGTGGTGCGGGAGTTCCTGCTGGAAGACGTGGGCGTGGACTCCCTGGACTTCCAGCTCCGGGACGGATCGGGGCTCTCCACGCAGAACCTCCTCACTCCCCGTGCCGTCGCCCAGATCCTTCACCATGTGGAAAGCGAAGGGTGGGCGACCGTGTACCGTCAGGCGCTTGCGGCCCCGGGCCGGCCCGAGAGCACGTTGGAGGATGTTCTTCCCGAGCTGGAAGGGCGCCTGTTCGCCAAGACGGGAACCCTCACCAACGTGAACTCCCTCTCCGGCTATCTGGACCGTGAGGATGGACGAAGACTCGTTTTCTCCATCCTCACGAACGGCTCCGGGCTTCCCGCCGATCCAGTTCGGTCTCGTCTCCATGAGATGGTTCGGATTCTGGACTCAGCTCCATAAGCTTCTCCCGGGTCGCCCGGTACCCTTCGTCCACGAAGTAGTCCACGTGCTGGAAGTCGAAGGATCCGTACCCATCCAACTGGGGACGGATGAGGGCGAGGGGCGGCCCCGTCCATCCCTCCACCATGACTCGGCGGGCCGCGCCGGACTGGATGGAGAAGACCCGCTGGTGGATGGCCACCATTCCCCGCTCCACGATCTTGGCTGCATCGTACGTACCGCCGGAGCCCACATCGATGGCCAGAATCCGTGGAGCGTCCAGGTCGCGAGCGCGGGCCAACCCAAGGGCGTCCCCGGTCCCCCCGTCCACGAAGAGCCCGTCCCCGATCCGGGCCGGGGGATAGAGAACAGGAAGGGCTGTGGAGGCATAGATCGCCTCCGGGAGGGAGACATCGGCTCGGGCGCTCACCCCGAACCAGGTGGTCTCCCCGGAGCCCAACTCCACCGCATTCACCTGGAGGGGAAGGCGGAGTTCGTCCCAGGTGTGAACGGGAAGGGAGGCCAGGATGTATTCCTGGAGGGGCGAGGCCCGGAGGACGCTGGAGCTCCGGAGACCGTTCACCCAAACGGCCCGTCGTCGAAGGCGAGCGATGTCCCGGGGGCGAACGCTGCGAGCCCGCTCCTCCAGCTCCGCCGGGGGAGCGCCTCCGGCGATGGCCGCTCCCACCAACGCCCCGATACTCGTGCCCACGATCCCCTCTACCTGGACGTCGGCCTCCTGGAGCGCCTTCCACGCCCCGACGTGAGCTAGCCCCTTCAGGCCGCCTCCACCCAGTACGAGCCAGACTCCTTCCCCCTCCTGCAGGGGGGTGGGCTTCCCGGAGGAATCCAGCGTTCGCCGGAACCAGTCCCTCAGGCGTCCCATCCTTTCTCCCTCCGTTTCGGTGGGGCTCACCCCGGAATCCTGCCCGGAGTATGGCGCTTCCGGAGGTTGTAGGAAAGCCGCAAATCACTGAAACTCGCGGCCTTGACGCCCCCCGGGCGCCCCCGTAGCTTTCTGAAACGAAGAATCATTCTTGATAACGCACCTGCGGTGCATCACAGGCCCCTCCCGTTCGGAAGCCCAGCCTCCGGTGGGAGCTGGAGATAGACCATTCCATGAGCGAATCCCCCATTCTCGAGATCAAGAACCTCAAGGTGAAGGTGGCCGACGAGGACGAGCAGATCCTCAACGGAGTCGACCTCACCCTGGAGCCCGGCAGCGTCTACGCCGTCATGGGCCCCAACGGTTCAGGAAAGAGCACCCTGGCCAAGATTCTGGCGGGACATCCCGCCTACGAGGTAGTTGGCGGAGAGGTGCTCTACAAAGGCCAGGACCTCCTGGAGATGGAACCGGACGAGCGGGCGCGGGCGGGGATCTTCCTGGCCTTTCAGTACCCCGTGGAGGTCCCAGGCGTGTCCATCGCCAACTTCCTCCGGACGTCGGTGCAGGCCCGATTGGGGGAGGGCGAGGAGGTGGATCTCTTCGAGTTCCAGGACGATCTCATGGAGACCATGGAGCTCCTGGACATGGATCCCACCTTCGCTGAACGTCCGGTGAACGACGGCTTCTCCGGAGGAGAGAAGAAGAGGAGCGAGATCCTGCAGATGGCGCTCCTCAAGCCCAACCTGGTTCTCCTCGACGAGACGGACTCGGGGCTGGACATCGATGCTCTCCAGGTGGTCTCCCACGCGGTGAACACGCTACGGGAACGGGACCCGGAGATGACCGTTCTCATCATCACCCACTACCAGCGAGTCCTCAACTACATCCAGCCCGACTTCGTCCACGTCATGGTGGAAGGGCAGTTCGCAGACTCCGGAGGCCCGGAGGTCGCCCGTAGGCTGGAGGAGAAGGGCTACGAGCAGTATCGGACCCCCGCAGGGGCCTGACCGGGGGAGCCCGGGCGTGACCCGCCCCCCATCGAATTCGTAGTCGAGCCCCACATACCCCAGGCCCGGAGGAGCCGAGGCTCCCCAGGGAGGCACAGGATGCCACAGAACGAAGTCATCGAGGGACTCAACCTCGACGAATATCAGTATCACTTCATCACGGAAGACGAGCCCATCTACCGGTCCGGTAGAGGGCTGAACGAAAAGGTCGTCCGTGAGATCTCCCATCAGAAGGGAGAGCCCGAGTGGATGCGGGACTTCCGGCTGAAGGCGTTGAAGATCTACAACGCCAAGCCCATGCCCACGTGGGGCGCGGACCTCTCCAACCTGGAGGAGGTCCTGGAGGAGATCTACTTCTACGTGAGGCCCCAGGAGAAGATGGAGCATTCCTGGGAGGACGTTCCGCCGAACATCAAGGAGACCTTCGAGCGGCTGGGGATCCCGGAGGCGGAGCAGAAAATCCTGGCGGGGGTGGGGGCCCAGTACGAGTCCGAGATGGTCTACCACTCCCTCAAAGAGGAGTGGGAGGCCCAGGGTGTGATCTTCGACTCCATCGAGGACGGATTGAAGAACCACCCCGAGCTCTTCAAGGAGTACTTCGCCACCGTCGTGCCTCCGCATGACAACAAGTTCGCGGCCATGAACTCGGCGGTCTGGTCCGGCGGATCGTTCGTCTACATCCCGAAGGGAGTGGAGCTGGACACGCCGCTGCAGGCGTACTTCCGGGTGAACCAGGAGCAGATGGGGCAGTTCGAGCGAACCCTCATCATCGCCGACGAGGGGTCCAAGGCCCACTACATCGAGGGATGCACGGCTCCGGTTTACTCCACCGACTCCTTCCACTCTGGAGTCATCGAGATCGTGGTGCGCCCCGGAGCCCACTTCCGGTATACCACGATTCAAAACTGGTCCAACAACATGTACAACCTGGTGACCCAGCGGGCGCTGGTGCACGAGGACGCCACCATGGAGTGGCTGGACGGGAATCTGGGCTCCAAGGTGACCATGAAGTACCCCTCCTGCTATCTGGTGGGGGAGGGAGCCAGCGGCTCCATCCTCTCCATCGCCTACGCAGGGGACGGTCAGCATCAGGACACGGGTGGGAAGGTGGTCCACGCCGCACCGAACACCTCCTCACAGATCGTCTCCAAGTCCATCAGTAAGGGGACGGGTCGGTCCACCTACCGGGGACTCTGCAAGGTTTACGAGGGGGCTCTCCGCTCCAAGTCCAACGTGGAGTGCGACGCCCTCCTGCTGAACGAGACCTCCCGGACGGACACCTATCCCTACATCGAGATCGAGGAGGATCAGTCCAACGTGGGCCATGAGGCCACGGTCTCCAAGGTGGGCGACGAGCAGATCTTCTACCTCATGAGTCGGGGGATCTCCGAGGAGGACGCCATGGCCCTCATCGTCCGGGGCTTCATCGAGCCCATCGCGAAGCTACTCCCTCTGGAGTACGCGGTGGAGCTGAACCGTCTCATCGAGATGGAGATGGAGGGCTCGGTGGGCTGAGGCCCGCTGCCGGGCCGCTCGCTCGGTCCACGGGGCCGACCAGGGGGAAGGGCGCGAGCATATCGGCATGGGCGTGCTGCTGGCCCAAGCCGGAGCACGCTGGCAGGACGAGGCTCT
>SKZC01000300.1 GCA_007127575.1 Gemmatimonadota bacterium | reverse complement strand
TTCGAGGAATCGGTGGACGGGGACGTCCTGGAGTACCGGGTGGAGACGGGGAATTATTTCAAGGGCCACTGGATCCCGCACCCGGCGCAGAGCAACCTCTTCGCCGTGCCGGATCCGCTGCGCTCCAAATGCCTTCGGGACTTTTTGGAGACAAGGGAGGAGATCGGAGACACGGACAAGCTTCCCCCGCCGGAAAGCTACGGGGAGTGGCTCCAACAGGCCTACGGGCGCACCTTCGCCGAGACGTTCCCCGCGGCCTATACTCGAAAGTACTGGACCCTTCCACCGGAATCCCTGTCCACGGACTGGGTGGGGAAGCGGATGTACTACCCGAGCGTGGAGGACGTGACCCGCGGCGCCCAGGGGCCCCTTCCGAAACAGACCCACTACATCAAGTCGATCCGGTATCCGGCGTCCGGCGGGTTCTTCGCCTTCGCCCGAAACCTCGTGGAAGGGGTGCAGATCCGCCATCACCACGAGGTGGTCCGGGTCCGCTTCGCCGAGCGGGACCTGCTCTTCGCCAACGGCCGCCGCGTGCCCTTCGAAACCCTGGTCTCCACCCTCCCCCTACCGGATCTGGTGCTCCGAAGCGACGCTCCGCCGGAGGTCCAGGAGGCAGCCACGCTGCTGAGTTGCTCCTCCCTGCTCCTGGTGAACGTGGCGGCGGACCATCCCACGCAGCGTCCGGAGAACTGGTTCTACGTCTACGACGAGGACAAGTACACGACCCGGGTGAACTGCACGGAAAAACTCTCACCGGCCAACGCCCCCAAGGACACCACCGGAGTCCAGGTGGAGGTCTACGGGAGCAAGCACCGACCCTTCGAGGAGGCGCCCGAGCGGATCGCCGCCGCCGTCTGCGACGAGCTCGTGGAGATGGGGGTGATCCGAGGCCGGGAGAGCATCAGCTCGGTCCACACCCGATGGGTGCCCTATGCCAACGTGATCTTCGACCACCCGCGCCGAGAGGCGCTGGACCGCATCCTGGGATGGCTGGAAACCCACGGGCTCAAGCGGGAGGCCGACGACCTGGAGCCCACCACGGACTGGAACGCGAAGCTGGAGGAGCGGTGGGAGGGAGACCGGCCCACCATCGTCCTGGCGGGCCGGTACGCCCAGTGGAAGTACTACTGGACGGACGACTGCGTCCTTCAGGGGGTGAATGTGGCTCGAGCGCTCGCCGAAGAGGGGGTTCCGGTGGAGTTGTGACGCCGGCGCCGGTCTATGAGGCCCAGGGAAGCCCCCAGCAGACCGAAAGCGATTGTTGCCACCAGGTCCTCGGGAGAGAGAGGGATCCGGAGCCCCTCCGCGACCAGGAAGAGGAATCCTGGAGCGACGATGGCGCCGCCCAGGAGTCCGACACCGGCCGGTACCCCGGTCCAGCTCGTGAGAACGAGCCCGAGGGGAACCGACAGGACGAGCCCGGCAGCGAGGGTGGCGAGGAGGAGGTGGTGGGCCTCCACCAACGGGGTCCGCACGTCGCGCGCCACCCACCAACCGGACAGAAACCCGAGGGGGAAGCGTGCGACTCGCCGCTCTTCTCCGCCGCTCACCTCCATCCGGATGAGATAGGACCGATAGTCGGCATTCACCCGGATCGGGCGCCCATCCTCCATGATACCCGGCATCAGGAAGGCGTACTCCGTGGCGTTCGGGCCCGAGGCTGGCGTCCGGAGCCGGAGGATTAGGTCACGATCTCGCTGGAAGAGCGTGGCGTTTCGGTGATAGACGTCCTGGGAGAATGTCACGATGCGGGCGTCCGAAGGCTGCGCTCCCTCCGAGGTCACCCGGGCCGACAGGCTCGCCTCCTGTCGGGAGTGGGCGCTCTGAATCAGGAGGGCGCGCCTTTGGAGGCCCGCTCCAGGCTCGAGACACAGCCGTCCTTCGCCCCGGCCTACACAGATTTCCGGCTCCAGAACCAAACCCTGGTACTCTCGGCCTCCTCCTACCTCATCCCCCGCAAGGACAGAGTACTCCGCACTCCACTGGAAGAGTCTGACCATCCGCGATCCCGTCAGGGCGGTGGAGGTGGTGAAGACCAGAACGGCGACGAACACCAACACCACGACGCCTCGGGCCACGACCCCCGTGCGTACTCCGGCCCGGATCAGGGTGGTCACGACCCAAGCGGCGGCAGCGGCTCCCGCACCATTCATCAGCACATCGTAGGGAGAGGTGCTCCGTCCGGGGATGAATAGCTGCCCGAGCTCCACCACACCGCTCAGGATGGCTCCGAGAAGGCCCGCAGCGACCACCGTTCGACGACCCTCCGATGGGCCGATGGCGGAGCGCAGGTGTCCGGCGGCGAAGACGGCTCCGATGGGGGCGAAGAGAAGGAGATTACCGAGCAGCGAGCGCCACCCCAGGCGGGGCGGAAGCCACTGGACCTCGAGGGTGGTGCCTCCGGTGGGCGTCCAGGTGAGCCAAAGGACCAGCAGGTAGAGCCAGCCGATTTTCGCCCAGGGGACCCCACCTCTCATGATGATCTGGATGGGTCACCCCTCGGAGGGGGGCTCGCCCACGCGGCGCGCCAGCACATGCCAGGTTCGCTCGACTGCGCGTCGGGCCGATCGAACCCACCGCTCCTTCACCGATGCGACCCTATCGCCAAGGTCCGTCCGGCCCCCTTTCCGGCCGCACCTGTAACATCCTGAAGCCACACCCCCTCACCTTCTTGCGGCTGTCCTTTCGGTCCGGCCGCTGCGTAAACTCTCGGGTCAAGAGGCCGAGGTCCACGGTGGACGATGGGTTCAGCCGACCGAACTCGTGGATCCCGCGCTCGACCGCGCCTCTTCATCCGTCATGGAAGAGCATGTACCCACCGGTCGCCATGAAGGGGAGGGTGGCCCCTGCGTCGCGGAGCACATCTTCGGTCCGATGCCCCGCGTCGATGAAGGCGAAGTCGAACGCCCCGCCGGAGGCCCGGCGAGCGGTCTGGAGCGCCTGTGGAGAGGGCTCCGCGATGAGGACACTACGTGGCTCGAGCACCTCCCAATCTCCAGGGTTCACCTGCGGCGTCTTGTCGATGAGGACGAGTCTCCCGTCGTGGCCCAGCGCATCCATCGCTCGTGCAACGATGAGAGAGGCACCGCCGTGCAGAACCCCCACCTCAAGATACCTGAGCGTCCGGAGATCCAGGTCCCTGCCGTGATCGTGGCTCGTGACGTCGTAAATGGGGAAATGGGCGTCCTCAGTGGAGATCGGGCTATCCGATGTCCGCACCATGATCTCATTCCGGTTGGAGGGTGGCTGGGTGTGGGGGTACAATTGCCTGAAGGTCAGGATGCAAGGAACAAACCAGCCCGACTCGAGACCGAAAATGCCCTTCTCACCGGACGCGGTTCGAGTCCGCCACCGATAACCCGTTGCGCGGGAGCGACACCCTGTTTCCGCGCCGCTCCCACCTAGTTGAGCCCTCAAGCCCACAAGGGGCTCTGTGAGCCACCCAAGAGAAAAGTCGAGAACAGCGGAGGCGCGCAGAATTCCCGGCATGAATTCTGCATACCCCATCAAGCGTTCCGTTGACTTCCAAGGAGACGCTCGCACCGATGTCCGAACCGACGAACGCCCTGCCGTCCGCCCCCCTCGCCACCATCGGCATTTCGACCTACAACCGGGCGGACGGATATCTTTCGGAAGCGCTCCGGAGCGCTTTGCGACAAACGTACTCCAATCTGGAAATCATCGTATCCGACAACTGTTCACAGGATCACACCGAGGAACTCGTCCGCAGCTTCCGCGACCCCCGGATCCGATACTTTCGGCAGGCGCGCAACCTTGGAGTCAATGGGAACTTCAACTTCTGCCTCGAGCAGGCACGCGGCTCCTACTTCCTCCTCCTCCATGACGACGATCTCATCGATCCGGACTTCATCCAGGTGTGCATGGACGCAGTGGGAGACAAGGAGGTGGGAGTCATCCGCACAGGTACCAGACGGATCGATTCGAGGGGACACGTCCTTTCAGAGTCCAGAAATCGAGTGGGTGGGCGCTCCACCGCAGAATTCATCCTCGGTTGGTTTCGCCGCGAAACCTCGATCTACTTTTGTAGCATGATGTACAACACTCGGCGGTTGATCGAGATCGGAGGTTTTCAGTCGAAGACCGACCTCTTTCAGGACGCGGTCGCCGCGGTTCGTCTCGCGTCGCGCTTCGGGCGAGTCGATGTGCCCGATGTGAAGGCGAGCTTCCGAAGGCATGACGCCAACAACGGAACGACCGCCCGAGTGGCGGACTGGTGCGAAGACTCGCTTTATCTCCTCGACGTCATGTGCGAGGAAGCACCCGAGGAAGCGGAACATATCCGGCAGGCGGGAATGCCTTACTTCTGCCGGAAGAACTACCGGCAGGCCCGCTCGATTCCCTCGCGCATCCGACGCCTGTCTGCCTATTGGATGGTGTTTCGAACGTTCGAGTATAGCTATTCGCCGTGGTCGTTTGTCTACTCGCGGGCGAGGCCCGTCAAGCGCGCCAGATCCATCGTCCGGCGGGCGCTCCCACAGCGAGCCTGACGAACCCGAAGGGAACCTAGGCCAAAACTCCCGTACGGCCACCACCCAGTCCGATTCATAGGGGCCTCCCATCGGTGCTCCCCGGGCTCTAGCACCCCGATAGGGAGCTCCTGGTAAGGCCGTTTGGTATCCACAGACACCGCGAGGGGCGGTCCCTCCACCCCCCTGAGGTCGATGGGCACCCATGAGGCATCTTCTCGGTATACCACGGCGGCGGAGCCTCTGCGGTCTACGGACGCGAAGGTACCCTCCCCCAGATACTCCGATTCAAAATCCCTTCCAAGACGATCCCGCCAGAACCGGGCATGAGTTAGGTTCTGGTGCCGATCCGGGTAGGGCTCTCCGCCTCCCCAGTTGACCCCCCAGATCCCGCCGGCTGCGCCGCCACTGCGTCGCGATGATCCTGCCACCTTCGGTGTCGTACCAGCACACAGACCAGAATTCGCCGGATCCCGAGAGCCCTGGCAATGGCCAGCCTGTGGATCCCGTTCACGAAAATGAAGTCGCCGTCCCTTCCCACGTTCACCACGATCATCCTCGATGGCGAGGGGAGCCGCCAGCCTCGCCCTCCGACCTTCCGACATCAGCTCCCGTTGGGTACGGTACCCTTCCTTGGCGATTGGAGGTACAGACCATCCAACCGTTCACAACGCTTTCTCACCTCGTCCCGCGAGGCGCAACCGTGCCAGAAACGCTCCCCACGATCCACCCTCTGGATCACATCCTGGAGGAAAGGAGTCTCCTCCCAGGCCACACCGTCCCGCCAGTGAGCCATCAGGGAGGCGAACTGAAGGTCTTCCTTCAAGCGGGGAAGCTCCAGGTCCCAATCCCCATCTCGAACGTCCCACCGCTCCCGCCGAAACTGGTCGCTCGTAAGGTCCATCAGGTGATGGAGCTTCTCGGGATCGACACGAAGTAGGTGGAAGGGATCGATCTCCGCTCGGTGATGCCGCCCCAGGCGAAACCAGGTCTCCCACGCGATCCGGCGGCGAAGCATTGCGCGGCGGAGGGCCGCATTCGCCCTCCGCCCCACCCCGTGGACTCCCCGCACCGCTCGGACCGGCACCCTACTCAAGCCTGCCACCAGCTCGCCTGCCATCACTTGGACCGTTCGCGCACGACGGAGAGCTCCCCGCGGGCCGAGCCTTCAGCCGGTGCTCTTCCCGGCGCGGGGTCGGTAATCGACTGCCACGACTCCGTACCCCCATCCCACCGCTTTCTCACCCGGGCCGGCGTTCCGGCGGCGATGCTCCGGGGTGGAATGCTTCTGGTCACAACGCTGTTCGCCCCAACGATGGCAAACTCACCGATCGTCACCCCGGGGAGGATGACCACGTTCTGCCCGATCCAGCACCCCCTACCGATCCGGATCGGGTCCGGATCAGTCATCCCTTGGTACTTATACGGCTTGTTCGGATCCTCATATGCATGGAGGCTATCGCAGATAAAGATGTTCGCTGCAAACATCACATCGTCGCCGATGGTGACCTCGCCCAGGGCGTAGATCTGGAGGCCCGCGGTGGCTGAAACCCGATCACCGATGGTCAGGGTCGGCTCGAAGGTCTGCGTCACGTGCCGCCCCTCAGGGTGCTGCAACGAACCACCGGGGTACTCCGTGTTGGCACTCAGGACGCAGTCGGGCCCGAGCCGTACCCCGTCTCCGATCACGATTCGCCCCGGGTTCTTGAACCGCCTGGGAAGCTGGATGACCAGCCCCTTCGGTTTGTTCGCGAACGCGGGAAGCGTCTTGCGCGCGATCCTGCCCTTCTCCTTCTCCAGAAGCACGCCCAGGTGGACGATCGCTCGCGAAACCAGCTTGCTCCACATTGTTCACCCGACCTCAGGACGAAAGAGGATTGCCCGTTCATCACTCTGCGGGCTACGGTGCGAAGACCCGATGTCGCACGCTGCCCTTCACTTGACCCACGCGATAACCCAGGTCCCAGTGGACCTCCTGTGTTTCCGTCAGAGGTCTCGGAGAAATCGGAGCACGGACGCAGGAGTCATCGGCCTTCGGGGATCAACCTCCATGCGTGGTCCGATTTTTCCCCATTGGCCGATCCTTGCGCCAATTGCTTTGTGTGCCAAGCGATGGTCTTCTGGAGCCCGAACGTAAGGGGGGTAGGGGGCCTCCACCCCAGAAGACGGAACGTCGCCTCGGCATCCGCCACGTTGGCCATCTCGAAGGGACGGTCTTCAACGGTTCCGAAACGAGGGGTCAAGGGGGAGCCCACGAGATCAACGACTCGCTCCACCAACCTTCGGACGGTGATCAGCTCGCCCGATCCGAGGTCCACGGTTTGGCCCTCCAGGCCGTCGGCCTCAGCGAGCCGGAGCAGTCCCTCGACCACGTCTTCCACGAAGATCCAGTCGATGGCCCGTTCTCCGGTGGGAAGCTCCGGGACCTTCCCCTGGAGGAGGGAACGGATCACGAAGGGTAGGAGCTTCCGCTGGTCTTGGTAGCCCGGCCCGTAGGCCATGAAGATCCGGGCGATGACCGCCGAGACGTTGTAGAGGGCGTGGAACATCCTTGAATACTGACTGCTGGCCCATTTAGTCACCGCATACGGGGAGGAAGCCACCTCGTCCGCCGCCAGTGGCTCCTCCATGGACCCGGCCAGGATCACCCGGACCGGCCCCTGGCGGGCCACGGTGGTCAACAGGTTCACCGTACTGGCCAGGTTGCTTTCGAAGGTGGGGACGACCAAGTCGAGCTCCGACCGCCCGTTCCCGAACTCCGCAAGGTGAAAGACGACCTCGGGGTGGACCGTGGTCAGGATCGTCTCCACGTCCGTCAGATTGCTGAAGTCCGCTCGCAGCCAGAGGACGCCGTTTTCCTCTCCCGGCTCCACTTGACGAGACACGGCATAGACCCAGGCCCCCCGTTCCGAAAGGGCTCGACAAAGTGTGGGTCCCAGGAAGCCGGCGCCCTCGGTGACGAGCACTCGTCGGCCGGAAAGTGAGCTCCGGCTCGACCCTTCGGTCCTCTCCGTCATGGTCCTGTCACCTCAGTCAGTAGGCTGCGGTCGACCAGCCTCTCGGCAGCCCGGCGAATCAGCGGAAACGGAAGGGGAGCGCGCCCTGCGACCCACTCGAGATGGTTCGGGAAGGAAAGGTGCCTTCTCACGCGGTCACCTGCAGATCCGACACGGCGGTGACGAATCGTCTGCCCCACTCCTGGATGTACGACATCTCTTCCTGGATTTCCTCCTTCAGCATCGCCGTCAGTGTTTCGGCGAAGAGAGGGCTCATGGCCGGCTAGCCAGCGAGGTAGCCGTGGAGGTGACGGGGATTCGGCTGGTGCCCCATATCTTCCAGGGTGCTTCGCCTTCCTCCCACATCTGATCTAGCAGATGCTTCTCCTTTAAGGTGTCCATGCACGACCAGAATCCTCGGTGCTCGAACCCCATGAGCTCCCCGTCGGCGGCCAAGCGCTGCACCGGCTCTCGCTCCCAGACGTCCTCATCCCCCTGGAGATATTTCAGGGCGCCACCGTTCAGCACGAAGTAGCCTCCGTTGATCCACCCTTCGGCGGATTGGGGCTTCTCGTGGAAATTGGCCACCCTTCCGTTTCGGAGGGCGATCCGACCGAACCGAGCCGGAGCGCGCACCGTGGTGACTGTGGCCAGTCGCCCGTGGGCGTGGTGGAAACGGACCAGGGATCCGATGTCCAAATCCGCCACTCCGTCTCCGTACGTGAAGAGGAAGGTCTCGTCCGGACTCAGCCAGTTCTGCAGGCGCCGGAGACGCCCCCCCGTCTGGGTGTGGAGTCCCGTATCCACCAGGTGAATCTTCCAGTGAGGCTGGTTCCCGTCGTGGACCACATGCTGTCCGGTGGCCAGGTCGATGGAGAT
>SKZC01000281.1 GCA_007127575.1 Gemmatimonadota bacterium | reverse complement strand
CCTCCGAATGGGGTGCCAGGCCAGGGCATTGATGGTGAAGTCCCGGCGAGCGAGATCTTCCTCGACGGTGTCCGCGAACTCCACCACCGCGTGCCGGCCCGTGGTCTCCACGTCCCTCCGGAAGGTGGTGACTTCGTAGAGGGTTCCGTTTCTGGACAATACCCCGACGGTCCCATGATCCACACCGACGGGAACGGTTCGCCGAAAGCACCTTTGAACTGCTTCCGGGCGAGCGCGGGTGGCCAGATCCCAATCCTCGGTAGGAAGCCCCAGGAGGCTGTCCCGGATTCCCCCACCCACGGTCCAGGTCTCGTACCCCTCCTCCTCCAGGGTTCGAACGATCCACCGAACCGCCGGAGGCACTGATATTTCGGGAGTTGCTCCCGTGCGAACCTGCTCGTCCATGGCTCCGGACCTCACCCCGGCCGAATCGCCCCCCCATTGACGTTCAGTACCTCGCCCGTGACATGATTTGCCAGCGGGGATGCCAGGAAGGCCACGGGCCCGGCCACATCCTCGGGAGTGGCCACCCGGCCCAGAGGAATCTCATCCAGGATCGCCTCCAGGCCACCGTCCTCGAAGGCTGGGGCCACCATCTCCGTGTCCACCCATCCTGGGGCCACAGCATTGACCCGAACGCCCCGAGGTGCCAGCTCCACCGCCAGGCTCTTCACCAACGACTGAAGGGCTCCTTTGGATGCCGCATAGTCGCCGTGAAAGGCCTCCCCTCGCTGGGCCGCAGAAGAGGTCACCAGGACCACGCCCCCCCCGTCGGTCACTTGAGGAAGTGCTGCGCGCAGAAGGTAAAACACGGAGTCCAAGTTCGCCGAGAGCGTCCTTCTCCACTGCTCGTCACTCATCTCCGCCAGTGGCACGTCCTCGGGCTCCCACACCCCATGGTTCACCACCAGGACGTCCAGGCCGCCGAACTCATCCTGGGCCCGGGCCGCCAGGGCCGCTGCCGTCGCGGGGTCCGCCAGATCACCCGGATGAACCCACCCACGGCGTCCGGCGGCACGAACTTCGTTCAAGGTGGAGTTCGCCTCGTCTTCGCGGCTCCGGTAGGAGATCCCCACGTGAGCCCCGGCAGCGGCTAGGTGGAGAGAGATGGCCCGACCTACCCCGCGAGACCCACCGGTGACCAGCGCCCGCCGGTTTTCGAGACCCAGCCCTCCAGACTTAGTCGCCATTCTTCTCCCCAAGAAAAACGTTCATGCGGACATCCACTTGCCGCCCAGATCCCTCCGGTGATGCCGCTCCGACTCCAGGATCTCCTCGAAGATCCGTCGGGTCTCCGAGTCCAGCGGGGACCGAAGAGCCTCCTCGTACCAGCGGATTTCCTCTCCCTCCCGGTCTCTGGCCTCCGCCGTCCACCCCTCCAGAGAAACGGACTCCGAGGAGGCCGGAGGCTCCGCAGGTGCGTGCTCCAACTCCAGCAGCCTGGCCGTGAGCCGGGAAAGGTGGTGCTGTTCATCGGCGTGGAGCTCGTTCAGGCGTTCGGAGAGCCGAGCATCCCCCTGAAGGTCGGCCTCTGCGGCAAGGCGGCGGTAAAACCGGGTCTGCGCCCGCTCCCTCCGCCGCCCCTCTTCCAGCAGCTCGACGAGCTCCGGTCCCGTGACCTCCTCCCGCCCACCCATGAATTCCTCCCCCTTCACGCCTTGGACAGTCCCAACAAGCCCCGAACCCGCTCCCAGAACCCTCCCTGGGGCTCCAACGGGTTCACCGGGAGGGGGTCCTTACCCCTGACGATCCGTGACGGATTTTCGATGGTGAGAAGACGCCACTGCTCCTCACCATCCATATCCGTCATGGTGTGGCGGGCCTCCAGGGTATACGGCTCCAGGTGCGGGCGACCGTGAAAGTCGGTGGAAAAGCAATCCACCCAACCCCGGCGCAGGAGCCGGAACGCCATCGTCCTCGCTCGATCGCCGTAGCGGCCCACCAGAGACCCCAAGTTGACCTGCAGGGCCGCACCAGCCTCCTTCCATCGGTGGAGCCGCGACAGCTCCGGGTCGATACCGTGGTATCGTTCCGGGTGAGCGATGAGGGGTCGGTATCCCTGCTCCACCAGGCGTTCCAGAACCCGGGTAGACCCTGGAGGGATCTGAAGTCGAGGCCACTCCACCAGGACCCAGGGTCCCTCGGCCAGATGGAGTCGACGGTCCGACAGGTCGGGGTTGGGCACGTCCAACATCACCTCATGGCCTCGAAAGACGACGAGGTCGGGGAAGCGAGCCTTCATGAGCTCACAGAAGTGCTCCCACCCCTGGTCCATGGGTCCCATGGCCTTCCGGAAGCGGTCCTCGTCCAGGGTGAGGCTCCCATCGAAATGAGGTGTGGTTGCCAGCGTCCGGTATCCCAGGTCCCACAGGCGTCCCACGCCCTCCAGCGTGTCCTCCACCGTCCGGGCACCATCATCCACTCCGGGAACGAGGTGGCTGTGGAGATCCGTGAGCGACGACGGGTCGTGGGAACTCACGATGGCGGCCCCATCTCACCGATACGGGTGAGGAGTTCCGTCCACCGCCGCTCCGGGTCGTCCTCCTCCAACGCCGCCTCGCACGCGTAGGTGAGCAGCGCATCCGCATCCAGGAGACGAAACCCCACCTCCCGGTCACGGGCGGCGGGCTCCCCCAATACGTCCCGCAGGGCGGCCTCCGCCGCCGGACCCAGTCCCTCCGGCCACGGCGGCCGTTCCTGGGTCAGCCGACGTCGCAGGGGCTCCGGAGGTGCGGGGGCCACGCCTTCGAGCCAGTCCTCCTCCCTCGGCTCCATCACTTCGCCTCTCGTGCCAGTCGAGTCAAGACTTCCTCCCCAGCCACCAGGGCCTCTCCCATTCGCCCCGCATCCTCCACCCCAGCCTGGGCCATGTGAGGCCGCCCCCCTCCCCGGCCTCCCACCACCTCGGCCACCCCGCGAACCAGGTGATCCGCCCCGATCCCCTTTCCGATGACATCATCGGTGACGAAGGCGAAGAGGCTTCGCTTCCCTTCAGGAAGCTCGGCGGAGACGACAGCGACGCCTCCGGTTTCCGACTCCAGGAAGTGGTCTCCGAAGCTTCGTACTTCATCGGCGTCCCGCGCTCGGATGCGGTACGCGCGGTAACGAACCGCGTCTCCCGACGCCAAGGACACTGTGGCCTCGTGGACCAATTCCTCCGCGCTTCCGCCGGTTCGCCGAACCTCCTCCAGGTGCCGTTCCAGCTCCTCCCGCTCGTCTCGCAGTTGGTGGATTCGCTTCACCAGGTTGTCCGGTGGGGTCTTCAGAGCCGCCGAGGCCTCCTGGATTCGCTCCCTCACGTCTCGCACGTGCCGGTACGCGCCGGGTCCGGTAACCGCTTCGATCCGCCGGACTCCTCCCGCCACACCCCCTTCCTTCACGATGAGGAAAAGCCCCGCCTCCCCCGTCCTCCTCAGGTGGGTCCCTCCGCAGAGCTCCACGCTCAGCCCCGGGATCTCCACCACCCGCACCTCGTCGCCATACTTTTCGCCGAAGAGGGCGATGGCCCCATCCGCCACGGCCTCATCGTAGGTGCTCCAGCGGAAGCGAACAGGCACATCCTTCCATATGGCCTGATTCACCCAGTCCTCCACCTCCTCCAGCTCCTCGGGAGTGAGCGGCCCCGAGTGGGTGAAGTCGAAGCGGAGGCGATCCGGCGCCACCAGCGACCCCCTCTGAACCACATGGTCTCCCAGAACTTCTCGCAGCGCCGCGTGAAGGAGGTGGGTAGCCGTATGGTTCCGCTCAGTGTCGTGGCGCAGGGCAGGGTCCACCTGAGCCCTCACCTGCAACGGAGGACCCACCGTCCCACCGGGGGCGTCTCCCTCCGCCTCACCCAGGACGGCGGTCTGCCTTCCCACACGAACGACCTGGTCCACCGACACGCTCCAGCCATCCCCGGATACCACCCCGCGATCCGAGACCTGCCCTCCGCTCTCCAGATAGAAGGGGTTTTCCCTGAGGATCAGGCCCAGTCGTCCGTTCTCCCGACGGATGGCCACCACCTCGGTCTCCAATCCCGTGTCCCCGTATCCTACGAATCGCTGCTCTTCGCCGGCGAGCTGCTGCCAGCCCTCGACATTGAACTCCTCCCCCTCCGTCGCGACACTCTGGGCTCGATCCTCCCGACTCCGCTCTCGCTGCGCCTGGAGTTCCCGCTCGAACCCCTCCAGGTCCACGGCATAGCCCCGCTCTTCGGCCATGATCCGTGTGAGATCCTGCGGGAAGCCGAAGGTGTCGTAGAGGCGAAAGACCTCGGCCCCGGGGATCATACGGGTCTCCGGCACCGGCTCCTTCCGGGATCGCGGCGGCGCGAGCTCATCGAAGCGGTCCATTCCGCCTTCGATGGTCTGCAGAAACCGCTCCTCCTCGGCTCGGGTGGTCCTGAGGAGATGGTCCTCTCGATCCCTGAGCTCGGGGTAGGTCGGGGACATGACCTCCACCACCTTCGCCACGATCTCCACCAGAGTGGGCTCTCGCCGATCCAGAAGCCAGGCGTGGCGCACGGACCTGCGAAGAATCCGACGAAGGACGTATCCTCGACCTTCGTTGGAGGGAAATACCCCGTCGGACAGGAGGAAGGCCACGGCACGGGCGTGGTCGGCCAGAACCCGGTAGCCCACTCCTTCCGGCTCGTGGGGCTGGTATGGGGCCCCCACCACCTGAGCCACCTGATCCAGAAGAGGCATGAACAGGTCGGTGTGGTAGTTGGAGTCCACGCCCTGGAGAACAGCGGCGATGCGCTCCAGTCCAGCACCGGTGTCGATGGACGGGGCCGGAAGCGGCGCGAGGTTCCCTTCTTCGTCCCGGTCGAACTGCATGAAGACCAGGTTCCAGAGCTCCAGAATCCTCCCCTCCTCACCCAACGCCTCCAGCTGCTCGGTGGAGAGGGACTCGGAGCGTTCCGCCTCGGGCCGGAGGTCGTAGTGAAGCTCCGAGCACGGTCCGCAGGGTCCTGTATCCCCCATCTGCCAGAAGTTGTCCTTGTCTCCCAGGCGGTGGACCCTACCTGGATCGAGCCCGGAAACCTCCTGCCAGAGGACTGCGGCTTCATCATCGGTGTGATGAACCGTGGCGTGGAAGCGGTCCGGATCGAGAGCCAGTTCCCCGGTCATGAACTCCCACGCGAAGTGGATGGCGTCGCGCTTGAAGTAGTCCCCAAAGGAGAAGTTACCCAGCATTTCGAAGAACGTATGGTGGCGAGCCGTCTTCCCCACCTGCTCCAGATCGTTGTGCTTCCCTCCGGCTCGGACGCACTTCTGGGCAGTGACAGCCCGTCGGTACGGCCGCTTTTCCTCTCCGAGAAAGACCCTCTTGAATTGCACCATTCCCGCATTGGTGAAGAGAAGGGTGGGGTCGTCGGGAGGGACCAGCGGGCCACTGGGCACGAGCTCGTGCCCGCGTAGCTGGAAGTAGTCCAGAAAGCGGAGCCGTATGTCGGAAGCCTTCATCGATCGTCCTGTTCCGGTGGCGTGAAAACTCCCGGCGAGGTATAGGCTCCTCGCCGGGAGTTTTCAATACGGGTCAAAAGGGCCGTCCGTTCCCTCCTCCGCCCTCGCCACCGCGGAAACCACCTGCCTTTCGGGGAGAGATCAGGACCCGTCCTTCGGGCTCGGGCCCGAGCTGTCCCCATCCTCCTCCTGAGGGCGTGCCCCAGGGAGATCCAGTGCGACCCGGACCTTTTCATCCACCTCCTCCAGCACGTCCTGGTTTTCCAGGAGGAACTGTCGGGCGTTTTCCTTCCCCTGCCCGAGCCGAAGGTCTCCAAAGGAGTACCAGGCCCCGGACTTCTCTACCACGCCGGCGTCGACTCCGAGGTCCAGGAGAAGACTCGTATGGCTGATCCCCTCGTTGTACAGAATGTCGAATTCCGCCTGTTTGAAGGGAGGCGCGCACTTGTTCTTCACCACCTTTACTCGGGTCCGATTTCCCACCAGATCCTGACCGTCCTTGATGGCCCCGATCCTCCGGATGTCCAAGCGGACCGACGAGTAGAACTTCAGGGCCCGGCCACCCGAAGTGGTTTCCGGGTTTCCGAACATCACCCCCACCTTCTCCCGGATCTGGTTCGTGAAGATAACCGAGGTGTGGGAGCGGTTCACGGCACCTGTGAGCTTCCGCAAGGCCTGGCTCATGAGGCGTGCCTGCAGCCCCACATGGGAGTCTCCCATCTCTCCTTCGATCTCCGCACGGGGCACCAACGCCGCCACGGAGTCCACCACCACCACGTCCACCGCGTTGCTCCGGATGAGCACTTCGGCGATCTCCAGAGCCTGCTCTCCGGTATCGGGCTGGGACACCAGGAGGTTGTCCACATCCACCCCGAGCTTTCGGGCGTACTGCACGTCTAGTGCGTGCTCTGCGTCCACAAAGGCGGCGATCCCACCCTTTTTCTGAGCATTGGCGATGACATGAAGGCACAGGGTGGTTTTTCCGCTGGATTCCGGCCCGTACACCTCGCTGATCCGGCCCCGAGGCATTCCGCCGATGCCGATGGCCGCGTCCAGGTTCAGGGCACCGGTGGGAATGGATTCCACCTGGATTCGGGCTCCGTCGGCCCCCATCCGCATGATGGCACCCTTCCCGTGCTGACGTTCGATCTGCGTCAGCGCGGTTTTCAGGTCCTTCTTCTTCTGCTCGCTCAATTCTGCCGTCGCCATGCTCGAACTCCCGTGCCAGGGCCCGGGGGGCGGACCCGCTCGGCCCAACCCCCTCTGCCCGCTGTGGTGAGAAGGTAGCATACCCGAAGAGACCACGAAAGGGATCGAGGTCTCCACCTCCGATCTCCCGAAGAGAGTGCGGGCCGAGGCGGGCCGGCACCATGGCGATTCGGGATTGGAGGGCCCCGGTCGGTGGGGAACCCCGGCCCTGCTTCACGTGTTCCCGAAGGAGAGGCCGGGTGATGCCCGGCGGGCACGCCCTTGGCGGAGACGCTCCGGACCCATGCGAACGACTCTTCTTCTTATAGCGGTCGCCACCTTCGTCCTGCCCCCCGGGACCGGGGCTGAGGCCCAGTCCGTAGGTACCGTGCCCGACCATTCCACCTTCACCCGATTTCTGGCGGAGGTGGTGGTGTTTCCTCGGGTGGACTACGAGCGGGTACTGCAGAACCGATCCGGTTTGGACGACTACCTCCGGGAACTGGCGGAAACCCCATACACCATGCTGGAGCAGGCATCCCGGGAGGAGCAACTCGCCTTTTGGATCAACGCTTATAACGCCTGCATGCTCCAGATCGTGGCGGATCACTACCCTCTGGAGCGGGGGAACGTCCCTCTATTCCAGCGCATGCGCAACCTGGTGACGCGACGGCCGGAGAACTCGGTGTGGTGGATCCCCGATGTCTTTGAAGCCCCCTTTTGTGAGGTGGCCGGGGCTTCCCGCTCCCTGGACGAGATCGAGCACGAAATCATCCGACCCCGCTACGAAGAGCCTCGGATCCACTTCGCGGTGAACTGCGCCGCCGTGAGCTGTCCCCCCCTGTGGCCGGAGGCCTACGTGCCGAGCCGGCTCGAGGAACAACTGGAGAGAGCCACACGCCAGCTCATGGACGATCCGGAACACTTCGTCCTGGAAGGGAGCTCCCCCGCCACCCTTCGGGTGAATCGTGTGCTGGACTGGTTCGGGGAGGACTTCGAGGCTGAGGAAGGGATCAAGCGCTTCTTTGCCCAGCGGCTCTCGGGAGCGTACGGGGAGCGGATCCTGGCCGCTGATACCCGGGTGGAATTTTTCGACTATGACTGGACCCTGAACGACGTAGACCCGTGAACCGGTCCTCCACCCCTCCTCTGGGAGTGGTGATCCCGACCTGGAACGAAGAGGACCACCTCCCCGAGCTCCTGTCCGACCTGGGGCACCTTCCCATTCCACACCGAACCGTCGTGGTGGATGGGGGTTCAACGGATCGGACCGTCCATGTCGCACGATCCCGGGGAGTGACCGCACGGTACGCCCCTCGGGGACGAGCCGCGCAGATGAACGAGGGGGCCGCCGGCCTGGAGACCCCGTGGCTCCTCTTTCTCCACGCCGACTCCCGCCTTCCTCTCGAGGCCGGAGAAGTCCTGGCGGACTGGCTCTCCTCCGCCACTCCCCAGGAGTCCGCACACTTCAGCTTCCAGCTTCAGGGGAGGGGTGCTTTTTGGCGCTTCATCGAGCTGGGACAACGCCTCCGGGAGCGGTGGCTCCGCCTCCCGTACGGCGATCAGGGCTTCCTGGTCTCCCAGGAAACCTTCCACGCCGTGGGCGGATTTCCGTCCGTGCCCATCCTGGAGGACGTGGAGTTCCTGGCCGCGGTCCGGAAACGGGGACCCGTTCGGCGTCTCCCGGCCCCCCTTCCCACCAGCCCTCGTCGCTACCGCGTGCAGGGTCGGTGGCGCACCATGGCCCGTCACGCCATGATCATCGG